>DASWSY010000751.1:0-5858 GCA_036402415.1 Rhizobacter sp.
TGTGCTGCCGTCATCGGGCGCGTCCTTCAGCGCGGTGATGGCGAGCTGGCCGCCGGCACCGGGCCGGTTTTCCACGATCACCTTGTTCGCGTAGGCCCCGCCCAGCTTGTCGGCGAGGCGGCGCGCCATCAGGTCGCCGGCACCCCCGGCGGGCGCGCCGAGCAGGACCTTGGCCAGCGACAGCTCGGCCGCCGAGGCGCGGCCCATGGCCCAGGGCGCGAGCGCCAGTCCGCCCGCCTGCATCACGAAATGCCGTCGGTTCACCACCGCCTGTCTCCATCG
This sequence comes from Rhizobacter sp., assembly GCA_036402415.1. Classification (GTDB taxonomy): domain Bacteria; phylum Pseudomonadota; class Gammaproteobacteria; order Burkholderiales; family Burkholderiaceae_C; genus Rhizobacter. The sequence continues at coordinate 283 of DASWSY010000751.1, forward strand.
AATAGTTATTGGTGTGAAAGATTAAGTGGGGTTTGATATAAGGCAAAGACAGACTTATTTATCAACCGATAGGTTCGCCTTATGGCAGCATCCCCCGTCACCATGACCGCCCGCATCGAGCAGCTCCGCCTGCGCGACCTGCTCCTGCTGGAGCACATCGCCCAGCACGGCAGCCTGCGCAAGGTGGCCGAAGCGCTGCACGTCACGCAGCCGGCCGTGACCCAGGCGCTGCAGGGGCTGGAGCAGGCCTTCGGCGTGGAACTGGTGGAGCGCGGACGGCGCGGCGTGTCGCTCACGCCGGCGGGCACCGCCGCCCTGGCGCGACTTCGCGTGGCGCGGCGCGAGGTGGGCGCGGCGCGCGATGCGGCGCTCGCCCCTCAGCGCCCGACGCTGCGCCTGGGCAGCTCGCCGATGGCCGCGCTCGACATCGTGCCCCAGGCCCTGGCGCAACTGCGCCGGGCGCTGCCCGAGGCGCACGTTTTGCTCACGCAGACCAGCGTGCCACGGCTGTGGGCGGCGCTGGGCGACGGGGAGCTCGACGCCATCGCCTCCAGCCGGCCGGTGCTCGGCCCGGGCGAACGGCCGCCGCCCGGCGTGGTGGTCGACGGGGTGGGCACCGAACGCATGGTGGTGGCGGCCGCCCGCACCCACCCGCTCGCCAGCCTGCAGCCGACCCTGCCGCAGCTCTCCCAGCACCGCTGGGTGCTGCCGCCGGTGGGCTCGCAGGCCGTGGCCATGCTGGACGAGTGGTTCTCGCGCGCCGGGCTGCCCCGGCCGGAGGTGAGCGTCACCTCCGACTCGTTCGCCACCAACCTTCGCCTGGCCGCCGAGGGCGACCTCCTGACCGTGGCCCCGGAAACCGCGGTGCGGAACCATGCCGGTGCACTCGATCTAAGGGTAATCGCCACCCCCTGGCCTCACCTTCCCGGTGAGTTGGTGTTTGCATACAGGACGTCGAGCCTGGACAATCCAGCGTTCGCGACGCTCAGAGGATGCTTCGTTTCACCATGACACGTGCGCGTCCACTGAGATCGCAGGACAATACAGGGTTTGCGTTTTCAACCAATTGAGGAAGTTACTTTGGCAAAAGACGTCGTCAAAACCAAGATCCAGGCCGATGGGCTGCGTTACAAGGTCAAGGAAGGCGGCTCGCCCTTCGCGAGCGCTGGCGACTTCCAGGCCGGGACCATGTCGTGCTTCCTGTGCGGCAAGCATCGCCCCCGCAACACCCTGAAGACCCGCCGCCTGCTGGGCAAGGCACAGCACGTCTGCGCCCCGTCCTGCAAGGAAGCCGAAGAGGCCGCACGCGCCAAGCTGTCGCCCTCCTCTTCCGCCACGGCGGCCACCTCAACGGCTTCGTCGTCCCCCACGACCGCCACCACCGCCTGATGCGGGCCACCGGGGCTCCTCCGCGAGCCCCGGTTGCGCCGACAGGAAGGCCAGCAGCCGGCACTCGGCTGCCACCAGGCCCCGGCAGCGTTTCACCTCTCCGCTCGACAAGGCGTCGACGCCCCGCTGCGTCGCCACCGCCACCACGCCCGGGTGCACGTACGACTTGCGGCACACCGCGAGCGTGTTGCCCAGCAGGCCCGCCACTTCGCGCAAGACCTCGTTGGCCCGCGTACGGCTGACCGGCCCCGGCACCGCCAGCGCGCACAGCCGCGCCAGCGCATGCACGCTCGCATGCCAGGTGCGGAAGTCCTTGGCGGTGAAGTCGGCGCCACTCAGCGTGCGGATGTAGTCGTTGACGTCGGCCGAGCTCACGCAGCGGGTCTGGCCGGCCTCGTCTTCGTACTGGAAGAGCTCCTGCCCCGGCATCGCCTGGCAGGCGCGCACGATGCGCGCCACGCGTGGGTCTTCCAGCGCCACCTCGTGCCACACGCCGCTCTTGCCGCGAAAGCGAAGCTGCAGGCGTGCGCCCTTCACCGCCGCATGCCGGTTGCGCAGCGTGGTGAGGCCGAAGGAACCGTTCTCGCGCGCGTATTCGTCGTTGCCGATGCGCACGAGCGTGGTGTCGAGCAGGCGCACCAGCGCCGCCAGCACCGACGCGCGGCTGCCGACCGGCGCCTCGAGGTCACGCTTCACCTTGGCGCGAATGCGCGGCAGCGCCTGACCGAACTCGCGCATGCGCTCGAACTTGTGCGCGTCGCGGGCTTCACGCCAGTCGGGGTGGTAGCGGTATTGCTTGCGACCCCGCGCATCGCGGCCGGTCGCCTGCAGGTGGCCTTGCGGCAAGGGGCAGATCCACACCTCTTCGTAGGCCGGCGGAATGGCGAGCTTGCGGATGCGCTGCAGAGCCTGCGGGTCACGCAGCAGCCGGCCCTTCGGATCGCGGTAGCGAAAACTGTCGCCGTCGCGCAGCCGGCGGATGCCGGGCATGGTGTCGCTCACGTACATCAGCCCCGGCGGCGCGACGTCCGCCGTGGTGGTGGTGCGTGCAGGCGCGGCCCTCATCGTGTCGCCTTCGGATCGAAGCCCATGGCCTTCATGGCTTTCACGAGGCTCTGCTTCGCCTTCGCATAGCCGTCCCACGGCGTGTTGCCGGTGGCCAGGCGCTCGGCCGCGTTCAGCACCGTCCAGTGCGCACCGCTCTTCAGGCCCGGGAGTTCCTCCCACGCGAGGGGCACCGAGATCCCGAGGCCCGGGCGGGCCCGCGCGGACCAGGCGCACACCGTCGTCGCACCCAGCCCGTTGCGCAGGTAGTCGACGAAGATGCGGCCGACACGGTTCTTCGGCCCGCTCTTGGCCACGAAACGGTCGGGGATCACCGAGGCCAGATGCGTGACGATGGCCTGCGAGAAGTCCTTCACCGTGTCCCAGTCGTACCTGGGCACGAGCGGCACCACCACGTGCAGGCCCTTGCCGCCGCTGGTCTTCAGGAAGCCCTGCAAGCCAATCTCGTCGAGCAGCGCGTGCACGAGTTGCGCGCCCTCCTGCACCATCGGCCAGGCCACACCTTCGCCCGGGTCGAGGTCGAACACCATGCGGTCGGGGCGGTCCATCGCGCGCGTCGTCGCGTTCCAGGTGTGGAACTCGATCACGTTCATCTGTGCGGCCGACAGCAGCGCGAGCGGCGTGCCGATGGCCAGCAGCGGGTCGTGCGACGGGTACAGCGCGCGGTCGAGGATCTCGATGTTCGGAAAGCTCTTCTTCTCGGCGTGCTTCTGGAAGAAGAACTGCCCGCCCACGCCGTCGGGCGCGCGCAGCAGCGACACCGGCCGCTGCTTCAGGTGCGGCAGCATCAGCGCGGCCACCGAGGCGTAGTACTCGATGAGCTGCCCCTTGGTCACGCCGCTGTCCGGGTCGACGACCCGCTCGGGGTGCGTCACGCGGAAGCCATTCGGCAAGGCCGTGCGCGCGGGCGCAGCGCGGTCCACGTGCTGCGCCACCTCCTTGGTGATGCGCTCGGCCGGCTTGTCGCTGCGCAGGCCGTGGAACACCGCCTGGCGCACGTGCCCGCTCTTCGTCCACTCGGCGAACGCCACTTCGGCGATGAGCTTGGGCTTGACCCAGTGCGGCTTCACGAGCTTGACCGTGCCCACGCGCGTGGGGCCGTCGGTGTAGGGGCTGGTCGGCGTCTCGATCGCATCGAGCTGCTGGCGCAGCGCCGCCAGCGTCTTGTCGTCGAAGCCGCTGCCCACGTTGCCCGCGTAGCGCAGCTTGCCCTCGGCATCGTGCACGCCGAGCAGCAGCGAGCCGATGCCGGCACGCGAGCCCTTCGGGTCGGTGAAGCCGCCGATCACGAACTCCTGGCGCTGGCCGAGCTTGAGCTTGACCCAGTCGGCCGAGCGGCGCGAGCGGTACGGCGCCGAGGCGCGCTTGGCGATCAGCCCTTCGAGGCCGGCCTCCTTCGCCGACGCGAGCAGCTCGCGCGGGTCGGCGTCGAAGGAGGCGCTGAACTGAACCGTGCCGCCGGCGTGGTCTGCGAGCAGCGCCTGCAGCCGCTCGCGGCGCTCGCGCAGCGGGCGTTCGCGCAGGTCCTCGCCGTCGTGGAAGGGCAGGTCGAACACGCAGTACTGGATCTCCTGCGTGCGCTGCGCGTCGAAGGCGTTCTGCAGGAGCTGGAAGTCGGGCGTGCCCTTGGGTCCTGCCACGATGATCTCGCCATCGAGCCAGCCCCAGCCGATGTCGAGCGCGCGGATCGCCTTCACGAGCGTCGGCATGCGGTGCGACCAGTCGTGCCCGTTGCGGGTGAAGCAGCGCACGTCGTCGCCGTCGATGCGCGTGACGATGCGGTAGCCGTCGAACTTGATCTCGTACAGCCAGTCGTCGCCGGGGGGGATGTCGTCGACGAGGGTGGCAAGCTGCGGCGTGAGCGACAAGGGCAGTTCGGCCTGGGTCTTGCGTTGCTTCGCCTTGGCCTTTGCCTTGGTCTTCACCGGTGACTTGGCGGGCGCCTTGGCCGCCACCGGCCGCGTCCGGCGGCCCGCGAGCACGCTGTCGGGCAGCGCCTCGATCACGTCGAACTCACTGGCCGGGCGCGCCTCGTCGTCGTGCTCCTTGATGAGCAGCCACGGCACCTGGCGTTCGTTCTCGCGCGACTTCATGCGCACGAGGGTGAAGCCACCGTGCAGCTTCTCGCCTCGCAGTTCGAACTTGAGCTTGCCCTCGCGGTAACCCTTGTGCGGGTCGCCCAGCGGCACCCAGGTGCCGCGGTCCCACACGATCACCGAGCCGGCGCCGTAGTGGCCTTCGGGGATCACGCCTTCGAAGCCGCCATACGACAGCGGGTGGTCTTCCACCTGCACCGCCATGCGCTTGTCGTGCGGGTCGAGGCTCGGGCCCTTGGGCACGGCCCAGCTCTTGAGCGTGCCGTCGAGCTCGAGGCGGAAGTCGTAGTGCAGCCGGCGCGCCGCGTGCTTCTGCACGACGAAGCTCAGCTCCTCGCCCGAGGCCGCCACCTCGCCGGCCGGTTCCGGCGTGGCGCCGAAGTTGCGCTTTCGCTGGTAGGTGGCGAGGCTGCTCGTGCCCATGGCGTCAGGCTGCGCGTTTCTTCTTCGGCGCGGCCTTGTGGTGCTTCGAGCCGGCGCGGCCCTTCAGGCTTTCCTGCAGCAAGGCGGTGAGGTCGACCACATCGGCGCCCTTGGGCAGGGGCTGCTCCTCGGGCTCGAGCACCGTCTCGGTCTCGCCGGCCTCGACCTTGCGTTCCACCAGCGCCATCACCTGCGCCTTGAAGCGGTCGGCGAACTGCGAGGGATCGAAGTTGACCGTCATGTCGTCGATCAGCTCGCCCGCCATCTGCAGCTCGCGCTCAGTGATGTTGTTCGCCTTCACGCCTTCCTTGGGCAGGGGGAGATCCTCCCAGGTGCGGATCTCGTCGCTCCAGCGCAGGAGGTTGAGCACCAGCGCCGGCCCCGCCGGCACCAGCGCCGCGAGGTGCTGCTTGGTGTGGATCACCACCCGCGCCAGGCCCACACGCTCGCTCTTCAGCAAGGCCTCGCGCAGCAGCGCATACACCTTCTGGCCCTTGGCGACCGGCGCCAGGTAGTAGGGCCGGTCGAGGTAGACGAACGGGATCTCGCTCATCGAGACGAAGGCCTCGATCTCGATCGCCTGGGTAGAGCGCGGGTACACCG
>DASWSY010000752.1:0-11199 GCA_036402415.1 Rhizobacter sp.
ACGCCTTGGCGGTGTTCACGGCGTCCTGGCCCTGCATCGCGTCGACCACGAACAGCGTCTCCACCGGGTTCAGGATGGCGTGCAGCTCCTTGATCTCGCGCATCAGCACTTCGTCGATCGCCAGCCGGCCGGCGGTGTCGACCAGCAGCACGTCGAAGTAGTGCCGTTTCGCGTGGTCCAGCGCGGCCAGCGCGATGTCGCGTGGCTTCTGCTCGGGCGTCGAGGCGAACCATTCGCCACCCGCCTGCTTCGTCACCGTCTTCAGCTGCTCGATCGCCGCCGGGCGGTAGACGTCGGCAGAGACCGTCAGCACCTTCTTCTTGCGCTTCTCGATCAGGTGCTTGGCCAGCTTCGCGGTGGTGGTCGTCTTGCCGGCCCCCTGCAGGCCGGCCATCAGGATGACCGCCGGCGGCTGGGCCGCGAGGTTGATGTCGGCCGGAGGCTTCACAGCCCCGGTGGCGGGGTCGACCTCGCCCATCGTCGCGGCGAGTTCCTTGTTGACGATGCCCACCAGTGCCTGGCCCGGCGTCAACGAGCCCACGACTTCGGCGCCGAGCGCCTTTTCCTTCACGCGGGCGATGAAATCGCGCACCACCGGCAGGGCGACATCGGCCTCGAGCAGGGCCATGCGCACTTCGCGCAGCATGTCCTGCACGTTGCTTTCGGTGATGCGGGCCTGGCCGCGCATCGTCTTGACGAGACGACTCAGGCGGTCGGTGAGGGCTGAAGCCATGGGGAGGGGAGTGCGCGAGAACCGGGCACCCGAAAGTACACTGTGCCGATGATTTTATCGTCGGGCTCCTCGGGAGCGGCCAACGCTCCGGCCATGTTGGCACTGTGGGTGCCGAGCGCACTGGCGCTGATGGCCTATGCCGCTGCCGTGCTGTGGCGCGACGAGGCGTCCGGGCCGTGGCCGCACCGGCTGCTGTTCCTCGGCTGGCTCGCGCATGGCGCGGCGACGGTGATCGACATGGCCGGCGTGGGCAGCGCGGTGGCCGGGGCGCGCTTCGGGTTTGCGCCGGCGCTATCGGCAACGGTGTGGCTGGTGGTGGCGGTGTATGCGGTCGAGAGCCGCTGGGTGCCGCTGCCGGGCGTGCGGCGCACGCTGGCCGGGCTGGGCCTCATTGCGGTGGTGCTGGCGGTCCTGTTTCCGGGAGAGTTCAGGCCGCAGGCGGCGTCGAGTTGGGCGCCGCTGCATTGGGTGCTGGGCATCGCGTCGTACGGACTCTTCGGCGCTGCCGTGCTGCATGCGGCCATGCTCGATCGTGCCGAACGGCAGATGCGCTTGAAGACGGCGGCCGGAGCCGGCATGCCCCTGCTGCGATTGGAACGTCTGACCTTTCAGTTCGTGGCCGCAGGCTTTGCCCTGCTGACGGCCACGCTGGTGCTGGGGTGGTGGTTTTCGAGCCCGTGGCGCTGGGACCACAAGTCGGTGTTCTCGGTGCTCGCGTGGGTCGTCTTTGCGAGCCTGCTGACCGGGCGCCAGGCCTTCGGCTGGCGCGGCCGGCGGGCGGTGCAGGGCCTCTATGCGGGAGTCGTGCTCCTGCTGCTGGCGTATGCGGGTTCGCGCTTCGTGCTCGAGGTCCTGCTGAATAGGCCCATGGCGTGAGGCCCACATGAAATACATCCTGCTGCTGGCGGTGGTGATCGGGGTGATCTGGCTGATGCGCACGCTGCGCAGGCCAGAACGCCCGTCCCAGGAAGAGCCCAAAGCCCCCGGGAACCCGACGGCCCCTTCGACCGAGGCGATGGTGAGCTGCGAACAATGCGGCGTTCACCTTCCACGCAGCGAGGCGCTGCCCGGGCGCGGCGGCGTGTTCTGCAGCGAGGCGCATCGCCGGGCGTTCGAGAGCCAGCGGAGCGGTTGATGGCCACCTCGTCACGAAGCGGCGAACGGCGTGCGGCCGAACGGCGCCGTGCGGCGGGCATTCCCAAGCCGAGGCCGGTCGATGAGTCGTGGTTCGGTGCGCTGGGCGTCGACGCCGACACGCAGATGCGCGGCGAGGTGCCCTCGGCCGACGACGAGTCGCGCTACGACGGCAACTGGGCCGCGATGCGCGGCAACGAAGCCGATTCGCGCTTCCTGACTCGCCAGGCCCGGCGCATCATCGGCTCCGGGCAGACCGCGTTCCAGCGCATCTACGGCGCATTCATCGCGGCGCGCGCGGCACTCGGCGTGGCCCTCATCGCCACCGTGGCGGTGTCCGACTTCTTCGGCGTGCGGCCACCCCTGGCGGTGCTGGTGGTGGCGATGGTCTATGCGACGCTGGCCGTGTCGACCTGGGCGCTCCCCCGCCTGCGCCGGCGCGCCGTGCCCAAGACCCTGTCGCGCATGGGCAGCACGCAGTGGTTCGCCACGATCGGCGTCGACATCGTGTGCTTCATCGGGCTGCACGTGCTCTCGCCTGCGGCCACGCTCAACTACGTGGCGCTGCTGGTGCTGCCCGTGCTGATGGCCGGCGTGCTCACGCCGCGCATGATGGCGCTTGCCACCGCTGCGATCGTGACGCTGGCGCTGCTGGGCATCGCCGGGTGGGGCGTGTTGTCGGGGGGCGAGGTGACGCTCTTGCTGACGCAGGCTGGCCTCGCGGGCAGCGGCTTCTTCGTGATCACGCTGCTCGCGGGCGAACTGGCCGGGCGCCTGGCACGCGAAGAGCTGACCGCGAAGGGCAGTCTCGAACTCGCGCGCCAGCAGGCGCAACTCAACCGCCTGGTGATCGAGGAGATGCAGGAGGGCGTGCTGGTGGTCGACCGGCGTGGTCGCGTGAGGGCGGCCAATCCGGCGGCGCGGCGGCTGCTCGCGCCCGAGGGCATGTGTCGCGAGGCGCCTTTCCAGTTGCGCAATGTCGAGGCCTGGGGTGGCCTGGTGGGCGCCGTGGAGCGTGCCTTTGCCGAAGCGGCCTGGCCCGAGGCGGGCCGCGACGTGACGATCGAGTTCGAAAGCGCGCCCTCGCGCACCTTGCGCGTGCGCATGCGCTTCACGCGACGGCGCGAGCCGCAAGCGAGCGAAGAACTGTGCGTGCTGTTCCTCGAAGACGTGCGCAGCATGCAGGCGCGCACGCGCCAGGAAAAGCTGGCGGCGATGGGCCGCATCTCGGCCGGCATCGCCCACGAGATCCGCAACCCGCTGGCCGCCATTTCGCAGGCCAATGCCTTGATGGCCGAAGACGCGACCACACCGTCGCAGCGCCAGCTCACCCGCATGGTGACCGACAACGTCGAGCGCCTGAAGCGCATCGTCGACGATGTCATGGAGGTCGCGCCCAGCGACGTGCGCGCGATCGGTGCGATCGATGCGGTGTCGCTGATCGCCACCGTCTGCTCGGAATGGGCGCGCACCAACGGCGTGGTGCTCGGCGACCACAGCGTCCTGCAGGTCAAGCTGCCCGATGAGCCCGTGGGCGTGGTGTTCGATGCCGACCACTTGCGCCGCGTGCTGGTCAACCTGCTCGACAACGGCTGCCGCCATGCGACGCAGCGTCCGGGTGCCGTGATGCTGCGGCTCTACGTGCGCGACGAAACCCATGCGGTGATGAGCGTGACCAGCGATGGCGACCCCATCCCGTCCGAGGTGGAGCGCTACCTCTTCGAGCCGTTCTTCTCCACACGCAGCCGTGGCACGGGGTTGGGCTTGTATATTTGCCGCGAACTGTGCGAGCGCTATGGCGCCCGCATCGACTACCGGCTGCGCAGCGCCGTCGAAAGCAACCGCAACGAGTTCTCGGTCGCGATGCGCCGCCAGGCCCTGCCCGAGAACGTGGCCGCCGAAGCCCGATTGCAATTGTCCTCATGACGATGTCCTCTCCCTCGCATTTCAGCCTGCTGGTCGTCGACGACGAACCGGACCTGCGCACGCTCTACGAGCTGACCCTGCTGCGCGAGGGCTACGACGTCGAGACCGCCGGAACCGTCGAAGACGCCTGGCTGCATCTGAAGGACCGCACCTACAGCGCCGTGATCACCGACATGCGGCTGCCCGACGGCACCGGGCTCGACCTGCTGCGCCGCCTCGAGGAGAGCGGCCGGCGGGAAAAGGCGATCGTGATCACCGCCTATGGCTCGGCCGAGAACGCGGTCGAGGCCCTGAAGGCCGGGGCCTACGACTACCTCACCAAGCCGGTCGACCTGAAGCAGTTCCGGGCGGTCGTCGCTTCCGCGCTCGGACGTGCGCCGGCCGCATCGCCGACGGTGGTGCCCTCGAGCCTGCCGTCCGCACAAGGGAGCGGCGTAGCGGGTGAGCCGCGGCCGGCGGCGCCTGACGCCGCGCCATCGCCACCCGCGAGCCAGGCGATGAGCCGCATGGCCGGCCAGTCGCTGGCGATGCAGCAGGTGCGGGCCCTGGTGGACAAGGTCGCGCGCAGCATGGCGCCGGTGCTGGTCAACGGTGAGTCGGGCACGGGCAAGGAGCTCGTGGCGCGCTCCATCCATGAAGTGAGTGCGCGGGCGGCCCAGCCGTTCATCGCGGTCAACTGCAGCGCCATTCCCGAGCACCTGCTCGAGGCCGAGTTCTTCGGCTATCGCAAGGGCGCGTTCACCGGCGCAGCCGACGACCGCGAGGGCTTTTTCCAGGCCGCCAACGGCGGCACGCTCTTCCTCGACGAGATCGGCGACCTGCCGCTGGCGATGCAGAGCAAGCTGCTGCGCGCGATCCAGGAGCGGTCGGTGCGCCCGGTCGGCGCGGTCAGCGAGCAGGCGGTCAACGTGCGCCTCTTGAGCGCGACCCACAAGGACCTCGGAGCCGAGGTGCAGGGGGGGCGCTTCCGCCAGGATCTCTATTACCGCCTCAATGTCATCCAGATCCGCGTGCCGCCGCTGCGCGAGCGCCTCGAAGACCTGCCGGCCATCTGCGAACATGTGCTCGAGCGCATCTCGCGCGACGCCGGCGTGTGGCCACCTCCGCGGCTGACGCGCGACGCGCTGGCGCACCTGCGGCGCTACAGCTTTCCGGGCAACGTGCGCGAACTCGAGAACCTGCTGCACCGCGCCGTGGCCTTCTCGGGCGGCGAAGACATCGACGTCTCCGACCTTGGTCCGCTGGACCTGGCGCTCGATCTGCCGGACCCGGCACCCGCGGCCGCCGCGCTCGGCGCTGCCTCGCCGCCGACACCGCTCGTGGCACCGGCGCCTGCGCCCGCACCTCTGCCCACCGACCTGGCCGCCTACCTGGACGAGGTCGAGCGCGACGTGCTCGAGCGAGCCCTGGAGCGCTACCGCTACAACCGTACTGCGGCGGGCGCGAGCCTCGGCCTCTCGCTGCGCCAGATGCGCTACCGCATGGCGCGCCTGGGCGTGCACGTCGGGGGTGAACCCGAGCCGCCGGACACCGAGCGCGGCGACGTCGCATGACCATGCCCTCGCAGCCGGCCGGTCCAGGCTGGCTCGCCGAGGCCCGCGCCTGTCCTTCTCCCAACTTCGGTCCTCGGCCGGTCGGCACCACGATCGATCTGGCGCTCATCCATTCCATCAGCCTGCCGCCGGGCGTCTATGGCGGTGACGAGATCGAGCGTCTCTTCACCAACCGGCTCGACTGGGACGCGCATCCGTACTTCCAGCAGATTCGCGGACTGGAGGTGTCGTCGCATTTCGTGCTGCGCCGGGACGGCGAGCTGCTGCAGTTCGTGTCGTGCGAAGACCGCGCCTGGCACGCTGGGCAGTCGACTTGGCAAGGGCGCGCGAACTGCAACGACTACTCCATCGGCATCGAACTCGAAGGCCTGGAGGGCGAGCGCTTCGAGCCCGCGCAGTACGACGCGCTGGCTCGCCTGCTGAAGCGACTGCGGCTGGCCTACCCGCTGCAAGGCGTCGTCGGCCATGAGCACGTGGCACCGGGGCGCAAGCAGGATCCCGGGCCCGGTTTCGACTGGGCGCACCTGCGCGCCTTGCTGGGCTGGCCCGCTCGGTACTTTCCCGAAAACGCCGCTCCTCCATCTTGAGGAGGGGCATCGACGCGTGCGAGGCACGGCCTTGCATGGCGCGCCATTCGCGGCGAAATCCGGCTGTGTGCCGCGCCGATGCGCAAGGCCTTCGCGTAGATGCCGCAGGCACGAGCGCTGGCAGCCGGGGAGGGCATGCGGCCTTGCACGACGCTGACACCGGCGTGTTTCGTCTCTTAGGGAAAGACGCTACCCCTAGTGCTTGAAGGGGGCTGGAGCCCTAGATATAGTGTCCCTTCGTGTTATCCTTCTGTTCCAGAAACACACGCTCCATGCCCATCATCACTGCCCCGTTTTCCAGGGCTCGCTGCGCGACGCGGCGGTGCACAACGGCTGGCAAGGTGCAAGGGCCAGGAAGGCAGGGTGCTCTGCGCAGCACCCATCGTTCTCACAAGACGCTCTCATCCCACGTTCTCGCGCCCCGTCTTCACGAGGTCGGCTGCGGCTTTTGCTGCTGAGGCCACAGGCCTGCGCCGAGCGCATGAGATTGAACCCCATCGAACCGACATGACGACGACAGGAAACACCATGCAAACCGTACCCACCTCCACCGCCAGTGCGCTCGTTGCGCCGCGCTCCGGCTCGGCCTCCACCGGGGCTGCGGTGTCGGCCTACCAGGGCTACCAGATCATTCGGCGCAACGGCGCCGTCGTGTCCTTCGAGCCCAACAAGATCGCGGTCGCGTTGATGAAAGCCTTCCTCGCGGTGCATGGCACGCAGGGCGCGGCCTCGGCCAGCGTGCGCGAGACGGTCGACGGCCTCACCGAGGCGGTGGTGCGTGCGTTGCTGCGTTCGCGTCCGGGCGGCGGCACCTTCCACATCGAAGACGTGCAGGACCACGTCGAGCTCGGTTTGATGCGCGGCGGCCACCATGAAGTGGCGCGCGCCTACGTGCTGTACCGCGAGCGCCGTTCGCAGGAGCGTGCCAAGCAGGGCGCGCCGGCCGTGGTCGCCGAGCCCGCGCTGTTCGTGGTCGATGGTGGTCAACGCGTACCGCTCGACATGGCCCGCCTGCAGACGCTGGTCGAGTCCGCCTGCGAAGGCCTGGGCGCCGACGTGAAGCCCGAGCCCATCCTCGCCGAGACCAAGCGCAACCTGTACGACGGCGTGCCCATCGACGAAGTGCACAAGGCCGCCATCCTGGCCGCCCGCACCCTGATCGAGAAAGACCCGGGCTACACCCGTGCCACCGCGCGCCTGCTGTTGCACACCATCCGCAAGGAAATCATTGGTGAAGAGCTGCTGCAGTCGGAGATGCAGACCCGCTACGCCGAGTACTTCCCGACCTTCATCAAGAAGGGCGTGCAGGCCGAGCTGCTCGACGAGAAGCTGATGCAGTACGACCTGGCCAAGCTGGGCGCCGCGCTCAAGGCCGACCGCGACCTGCAGTTCGACTACCTCGGCCTGCAGACCCTGTACGACCGCTACTTCCTGCACGTGAACGACGTTCGCATCGAGATGCCGCAGGCCTTCTACATGCGCGTCGCCATGGGCCTGGCGCTGAACGAGATCGACCGTGAAGCCCGCGCCATCGAGTTCTACGAAGTGCTGTCGACCTTCGACTTCATGTCGAGCACGCCGACGCTCTTCAACTCGGGCACGCACCGCTCGCAGCTCTCGAGCTGCTACCTGACGACCGTGGCCGACGACCTCGACGGCATCTATGAAGCGCTGAAGGAAAACGCGCTGCTGTCCAAGTTCGCCGGCGGCCTGGGCAACGACTGGACCAACGTGCGCGCCCTCGGTTCGCACATCAAGGGTACCAACGGCAAAAGCCAGGGTGTCGTGCCCTTCCTGAAGGTGGTCAACGACACCGCCGTCGCGGTGAACCAGGGCGGCAAGCGCAAGGGCGCCGTCTGTGCCTATCTCGAGAGCTGGCACCTCGACATCGAAGAGTTCCTGGAGCTGCGCAAGAACACCGGCGACGACCGCCGCCGCACCCACGACATGAACACGGCGAACTGGATTCCCGACCTGTTCATGCGCCGCGTGATGGAAGGCGGCGACTGGACGCTCTTCTCGCCGTCCACCTGCCCCGACCTGCACGACAAGTTCGGCAAGGCCTTCGAAGAGGCCTACACCGCCTACGAGGCCAAGGCCGCGCGCGGCGAGATCAAGCTCTTCAAGAAGATGCCGGCCAAGGACCTGTGGCGCCGCATGCTCTCGATGCTGTTCGAGACCGGCCACCCCTGGATCACCTTCAAGGACGCCTGCAACGTGCGCTCGCCGCAGCAGCATGCCGGCGTGGTGCACAGCAGCAACCTGTGCACCGAGATCACGCTCAACACCAACGAGAGCGAGATCGCCGTGTGCAACCTGGGCTCGGTCAACCTCGTCCATCACCTGAAGGACGGCCCGGACGGCCGCAAGGTCATCGACCACGCCAAGCTCAAGAAGACGGTCGCGACCGCGATGCGCATGCTCGACAACGTGATCGACATCAACTACTACGCCGTCAAGAAGGCCCGCGACTCCAACCTGCGCCACCGTCCGGTGGGCCTCGGCATCATGGGCTTCCAGGACGCGCTGTACGAACTGCGCACCCCGTACGCGTCGCAAGAGGCGGTGGACTTCGCCGACAAGTCGATGGAAGCCGTCTGCTACTACGCCTACTGGGCCTCGACCGAGCTGGCCCAGGAGCGCGGCCGCTACTCCAGCTACCGCGGCTCGCTGTGGGACCGCGGCATCCTGCCGCTCGACTCGCTGGAACTGCTGGCCGAACAGCGCGGCGGCTACGTCGACGTCGACCGCAGCATGAGCCTCGACTGGAGCCTGCTGCGCAGCCGCATCGCCGAGCACGGCATGCGCAACTCCAACTGCGTGGCGATCGCCCCGACCGCGACCATCTCCAACATCATCGGCGTCAGCGCCTCGATCGAGCCGAGCTTCGGCAACCTCTCCGTCAAGTCCAACCTGTCGGGCGAGTTCACCGTCGTCAACGAGTACCTCGTGCGCGACTTGAAGAAGCTCAACCTCTGGGACGACGTGATGGTCATGGACCTCAAGCACTTCGACGGCTCCCTGCGCCGCATCGACCGCGTGCCCGAGGACCTGAAGGACCTCTACGCCACCGCCTTCGAGATCGAGACGCAGTGGCTGGTCGAGGCCGCGGCGCGCCGCCAGAAGTGGATCGACCAGGCCCAGTCGCTCAACATCTACATGGCCGGCGCCTCGGGCAAGAAGCTCGACGAAACCTACAAGCTCGCGTGGGTGCGTGGCCTCAAGACCACCTACTACCTGCGCACGATCAGCGCATCGCAGACCGAGAAGTCGACGGTGAAAGCAGGCCAGCTGAACGCGGTGTCGAGTGGTGCTTCGTCTTCGATGATTGCGGCACCAGTCGCTGCAATGCCGGCTGCATTGAGCGTCGATGCGGAGCCCGCCACCGACGTGAAGTTCTGCGCCATCGACGACCCGACGTGCGAGGCCTGTCAGTGACGTGATGCATCACGCATCACGCGTGATCGACGCTTCGCGAGTTGCCGTGCAGCATCGAATTTCGATGCGACACAGCAACAGCGAAGCGGCCGCAATGTCAATAAGTGCTTGGTGTTTAGACACAACACTCCGATAATTCAACCGCACAGGAAATCCACCATGTTGGTTTGGGAAGAAGACCTTAAGCCCTCGAGCAATCACAAGACGAACCCCGCGCAGAGCCTCCCCGTTCAAGCGCGTGCGGCCGTGTCGTCTCCGGTCTTCGCAGAGTCCATCGCACCTGTCGCTCCCGCTTCGACGAGCACCACCGACACCCATCGGGTGAAGGCCGCCGACAAGCGCATCATCAACGGCAAGACCGACGTCAACCAGCTCGTCCCCTTCAAGTACAAGTGGGCCTGGGAGAAGTACCTCGCCACCTGCGCCAACCACTGGATGCCGCAGGAAGTGAACATGTCGCGCGACATCGCGCTCTGGAAAGACCCGAACGGCCTGACCGAAGACGAGCGCCGCATCATCAAGCGCAACCTCGGCTTCTTCGTCACTGCCGACTCGCTGGCCGCCAACAACATCGTGCTCGGCACCTACCGGCACATCACGGCGCCCGAGTGCCGCCAGTTTCTTTTGCGCCAGGCCTTCGAAGAGGCGATCCACACGCACGCGTACCAGTACATCGTGGAGTCGCTCGGCCTCGACGAGAGCGAGATCTTCAACGCCTATAACGAAGTCAAGTCGATCCGCGACAAGGACGAATTCCTGATCCCGTTCATCAACGCGATCATGGACGCCAACTTCCACACCGGCACGCCGGCCAACGACCAGACGCTGCTCAAGTCGCTGATCGTCTTCGCCTGCCTGATGGAAGGCCTCTTCTTCTACGTCGGCTTCACACAGATCCTCGCGCTCGGCCGCCAGAACAAGATGACCGGCGCCGCCGAGCAGTACCAGTACATCCTGCGCGACGAGTCGATGCACTGCAATTTCGGCATCGACCTCATCAACCAGATCAAGTTGGAGAACCCGCATTTGTGGACGGCCGAATTCAAGGCCGAAATCCGGGCTCTTTTCATGAAAGCAGTTGAGTTGGAATATCGCTACGCTGAAGACACCATGCCGCGCGGCGTGCTGGGCCTCAACGCATCGATGTTCAAAGGTTATCTGCGCTACATCGCCAACCGGCGGGCCACGCAGATCGGTTTGGAAGAGCTCTTCCCGAACGAGGAAAACCCGTTCCCATGGATGAGCGAAATGATTGACCTGAAGAAGGAACGCAACTTCTTCGAGACGCGCGTCATCGAGTACCAATCGGGTGGCGCGCTCTCGTGGGATTGACGTTCTACCGGCACTAGAGCGCGGCAGGTCTTATGTGGCAGATCAAGATTCGCGACGCATTTGAATTCACCGACACAGAAGCGGTGAGCAGTGCGTCGCAACCCCATTCACCGGATCGGGGCGCCCCTCCTGGGCAGACTTTCGGCCGGTGAATAGCTGCGAAGTGTCGGCATGGCGCCGGGGCAACGCAGTGCTTTTTCAACTTGATCAAGGAGAAATGTAATGGCAACTGCAAAGAAACCTGCCGCCAAGAAGGCCGCAGCCAAGAAGCCCGCGGCGAAGAAGGCCGCAGCGAAGAAGCCGGCAGCGAAGAAGGCTGCAGCGAAGAAGCCGGCAGCCAAGAAGGCCGCCGCCAAGAAGCCGGCAGCCAAGAAGGTCGCCGCCAAGAAGCCGGCAGCCAAGAAGGCCGCGGCGAAGAAGCCGGCTGCCAAGAAGGCTGCTGCGAAGAAGCCGGCAGCCAAGAAGGCCGCTGCGAAGAAGCCGGCTGCCAAGAAGG
>DASWSY010000753.1:0-8972 GCA_036402415.1 Rhizobacter sp.
TCAACGTCGACCTCGACAACTTCGACGAGGTGATGGAAGGCATGGCCCCGAAAGCGAGCTATCGCGTCAAGAACCGGCTGAGCGCCGAGGGCGGCGAGTTCGCCGTCAACCTCGACTTCAAGTCGCTCGATGACTTCACCCCCGAGGCCGTGGTCCAGCAGGTCGAGCCGCTGCGCAAGCTGCTCGAAGCACGCACCAAGCTTTCAGACCTGCGCAACAAGCTCGCGGGCAACGACAAGCTCGAAGACGTGCTGAGCGACGTGCTCAGCAACACCGAGAAGCTCAAGCAGCTCGGTCAGGAAGCCGGCAAGGATCAGGAGTAAGCCATGAGTGCAGCACAGCAAGCACAGGCCCAGGCCCAGGCCCAGGCCCAGGCCGCCGCGGTCGCGGAAGCGCCAGGGTTGCTCGACGAGATCGTCTCCCAGAGCAAGGTTGCCAAGACGTCCAGCGAGCACAGCCGAGCGAAGGACATCATCGGCGAACTGGTCAAGGAAGTGCTGCAAGGCACGGTGGTGGTTTCGGAGAACCTGTCGGCCACGCTCGATGCCCGTGTGGCCGAACTCGACCAGCTCATCTCCGCCCAGCTCAGCGAGGTGATGCACGCCGCCGAGTTCCAGAAGCTGGAATCGTCGTGGCGCGGCTTGCACTATCTGTGCAAGCACACCAGCACCGGCGAGCAGATCAAGATCAAGGTGCTCAACACCACCAAGAAGGAGCTGGTGCGCGACTTCAAGACGGCGATCGACTTCGACCAGAGCGCGCTTTTCAAGAAGGTCTACGAAGAGGAATTCGGCACCTTCGGTGGCGCTCCCTTCGGTGCGCTCATCGGCGATTTCGACATCGGCCGCCAGGCCGAAGACATGTACTTCACCGAGCAGATGGCCCACGTGGCGGCCGCGGCGCATGCTCCCTTCATCTCGGCCGCGTCACCTGAGTTGTTCGGCCTCGAAACCTTCACCGACCTCGGCAAGCCGCGCGATCTGGCCAAGGTTTTCGACACGGTCGAATACGCGAAGTGGAAGTCCTTCCGCGAGTCCGAAGATTCGCGCTACGTCGCGCTCACGCTGCCTCGCTTCCTTGGCCGCCTGCCGTTCAATCCGAAGGACGGCCTCACGACGGAGGGCTTCAACTTCGTCGAAGACGTGACCGGCAGCGACCACAGCCGCTACCTCTGGATCAACACCGCCTACGCGTTCGGTGCCCGCCTCACTGCAGCCTTCGAGACCTATGGCTGGTGTGCCGCCATTCGTGGCGTGGAAGGTGGTGGCCTGGTGGAAGACCTGCCGACCCACACTTTCAAGACCGACGAAGGCGAGGTGGCGCTCAAGTGCCCCACCGAGATCTCGATCACCGACCGTCGCGAGAAGGAACTGAGCGACCTCGGCTTCATCCCGCTGGTTCACTGCAAGAACACCGACTACGCCGCGTTCTTCGGCGCCCAGTCGACCCAGAAGCCGAAGAAGTACGACAGCGCTGCCGCCAACGCGAATTCGGTGCTGTCGGCACAGTTGCAGTACATGTTCTCGGTGTGCCGCATCGCGCACTACCTGAAGGCCATGATGCGCGACAAGATCGGCAGCTTCGCGTCTGCCGACAACGTCGAGGCGTTCCTGAACAAGTGGATCCAGCAATACATCACGACCGACGACATGGCGACGCCGGACGTGAAGGCCCAGTTTCCGTTGCGCGAAGCGCGCGTGGAGGTGTCGGAAGTCCCGGGCAAGCCCGGCTCGTACCGCGCCGTTTCGTTCATTCGTCCGCATTTCCAGTTGGACGAATTGACAGTGTCCCTTCGTCTCGTGGCGGAGCTGCCGCAATCGGCGAAGGGTTGATCATCTACAAAGGAGCGGATAAGAAATGAAAGACATCTACGTCGACTTCAAGGCGGGCGGCATCAAGGGCGACAGCAAGGACAAGGACCATGCTGGCACCGTTGAAGTCACCTCCTTCAGCCACGAGATTCGCCAGCCCAAGTCGGCAACCTCTTCGACCGCAGGTGGCCACACCTCCGAGCGTGTCGAGCACGGCGAAATGATCTTCACCAAGGACATCGACTTCGCATCGCCGGCGCTGCTGGTGGCCTGCTCGTCGGGCACGGTGATCAAGGACGTCGAGATCCACTTCTATCGTGCCTTCGGCTCCAACACCGCGGGCGGTTCGCAGAACCGCAAGAAGTACTGGGCCATCAAGCTGAAGAACGTGATCGTGGCGTCGGTCTCGAACGTGATCAGCGGCGAAGGCCTGCCTGGCGAAACCTTCAGCCTCAAGTACTCGGCCATCGAGTGGAGCTACGACGAGATCAAGGTCGACGGCAGCCAGGGCAACAAGATGACCAAGCAGTGGAACCTGCAGAACAACACCCCGACCTTCGCCTGAAGCGAGTCGCCGTGTGAAAAGGGGCGAGCAGTGCTCGCCCTTTTTTGCGCCCGGTTCGAGGTTGATGCACATGCAGCGCTTCACCCCTTCCTTGCTCGAACGCCTCTTCGACGATCAAGCGTCGTCGTCTGGCTCCGATCATCTTCTGCGCGGCCTCAGCATCGAGCAGATGAAGGCGAGCGTCGCCCGCGACCTGGAGGCCCTGCTCAACAGCCGCCTGGGCGTGCGAGCCGAGATGACGGCCGGCTTTCCGCATGCACGCTCTTCGATCCTCACGTTCGGTTTGCGCGATTTCGCCGGGATGAGCTTCGAGAGTCCGCTGGATCAGCGAAACATCTGTGACTCCATCAGCCAGGCGATCGAGCGCCACGAGCCCCGCCTGCGCGAGGTCTCGGTTGAACTGACCCATCCCGACAAGCATCTCCAACTCCTCAACTTCTCCGTCAAGGCCATGCTCGTGCTCGACCCGGCCTACGAGCCGGTGAGCTTCGATGCCTTCCTCCAGCCCATGACGCAGAAGTACGACGTCGCGCTGTCTGGCCGCTGACCCTGCATCACCCTTCGACGCCGCACATGGACGAACTCCTTCCTCACTACGAACGAGAGCTCGCCTTCCTTCGCGAAGACGTCAAGGGGTTTGCGGCGCGCTACCCCAAGGTCGCAGGACGCCTTCAACTGGCGAGCGGCATTGCGGAGGATCCTCACGTCGAGCGCTTGATCCAGTCGTTTGCGCTGCTCGCCGCGCGGGTGCACAAACGACTGGACGACGACTTCCCGCTGGTCACCGAGTCGCTGCTGGACGTGCTCTACCCACACTACCTGCGACCGTTCCCCTCCTGCTCGATCGCGCAGTTCGACCTTGGCTCCGCCGCCGGGCAAATGAGCGCGGCCAGTGCCGTGCCGCGCGGCACCCTGCTGAATTCGAGGCCGGTGCGCGGAGTTGTGTGCAAGTTCCGCACGGCCTACGCCCTGAGCCTGGCGCCGGTGAAGGTCACGGCCGCGGGCTACCGCAACACCATTGCGGCGCCCGAAGGCACGCGTGTTCCGTCGACCGCCACCTCGGTGATCTCGCTCCAGCTCGAGCTCACCTCGCCGCGCGCAAACTGGGCGGCGGTCGGCGAGCGGCTGCGCGTGTACCTCGACGGCGAACCCTCGCAGGTCAGCGCCCTGCGTGAGGCGCTGTGCGAGAAGGTCGTCGCGGTGATGTTGCAGGCCACGCCGCACGGGCCTTGGACGGCCGGCCCGAAGTCGGCTCGGCCGGATGTGGTCGGCTTCGGCGACGACGAGGCGCTGATCGACTACGACGAGCGCTCGCACCCGGCCTACCGCCTGCTCACGGAGTACTTCGCTTTTCCGGAGAAGTTCAACTTCATCGACCTGCCGCTGCCCCTGGCCTCGGTGCCGGGCCTGCTGCCGCTCGACGAAGAGCCCGGCAACCGGCCCAGTCGCATCACCTTGCACCTGGTGCTCGCCGGCCTGCGCAGCGATTCCGACCAGGCGCGTCTGCTCGAGTCCATCTCGGCCGACAGCTTTGCACTGGGCTGCACGCCGGTCGTCAACCTCTTCCGGCAAAACGCCGACCCCATCCGCATCACCCACACGGCCACGCGCTACCCGGTGGTCGTCGATGCACGCAAGGCATTCGCCTACGAGGTCTATTCGATCGACAGAGTGTTCCGCGTCAAGCAGACACCGCAGGGTGAGTCGGTCGACGAGTTCCGCCCCTTCTTTTCGCTGTACCACGACGACCTGCTCGGGGAAGGCGACCAGCTCGGCGTGCACCCGCCCGGCCGCTATTGGCACGTCCAGCGAGACGAGCTGCTGGCCGCCAGCAGCCCGGGCTACGAAGTGGAGATGTCGATCGTCGACGTGGACTTCGAGCCCACCGTGCCTCAGGTCGACACCTTGTCCCTGCACGTCACGGCGACGAACCGCGACCTGCCCAGCCAGCTCAGCTTCGGCGCCGCCGGCGGTGATCTCTTCATGGAAGGCGGCAGCGTGGCGCGCGAGATCCGCATGCTGCGCAAGCCCACTTCCACGCACCGCATCGACCGCGGGCGCGGCAGTCTCTGGCGCCTCGTGTCGCACCTCTCCCTCAACCACCTTTCGCTCAGCGGCCGTGGCGTGGAAGCGCTCAAGGAAATGCTGCGCCTCTACGACCTCCCGCAAGATGCCGCAAACCGGCGCCAGATCGACGGCGTGACGGCGGTCGAGTTCGTGCCCGCCACGGCGTGGCTCGCCGGCGAGCCGTTTGCGACCTTCGTGCGAGGCACCGAGGTGCGGCTCGTCGTCGACGAGGAGAGCTACGTGGGCACGGGCCTGCATCTCTTTGCCAGCATGCTCGACCGATTCTTCGGCCTCTACGTGCACGTCAACAGCTTCACCAAGCTGACCCTGATCTCGGCGCGCACCCGCCAGCCGCTCATCACATGCCCACCCCGCAACGGCGCGACAGCCCTGGTCTGATCGACCAGTTGTTCGAGGACCCGCACCGCTTCGAGTTCTTCCAGGCGGTGCGCTTGCTCGAGCGCACGCTGAGCCGGCGGTACGGGGAGAACGCGGACCTGCTGCCAGGGCAATTGCGCTTCCGCAATTCGTCGTCGCTGGCGTTTCCGTCGAGCGAGATCGAGTCCTTGAAAGTCCGCTGGAAACAGGTCGAGGACGGCCCGGGCACCGGCCAGCGGGAAATCGACCACATCGAGATCACGCCGGCGTTCATGGGGCTGCTTGGCGTGTCCGGCGCGCTGCCCTACGTGTACACCGAGCAGATCGCGCAACGCGAGCTCTACCAGAAGGACTTCGCCGCCCGCAGCTTTCTGGACCTCTTCAGCCACCGCGTGGTGGCGCTCTTCTACAAGGCCTGGAAGAAGAGCCGGCTGCAGCTTCAGTACGAGGTCGACCGCCGCAACCGCTTTGCCCCCATGGTCCTGGCGCTGGCCGGCCTCGGCCAGACCTCGCTGAACGACCGCCTGCGGCCGCAGGCCGGCGGCGTGAACGACGAAGGGCTGGCGTTCTTCGCCGGTGCCCTTCAGCAGCGCACCCTGTCGGCCCGCCAACTGCAGCAAATGCTGTCGCGCTACCTCAAGGTGCCGGTGCGCATCGAACAGTTTCGCGGCCGCTGGTACACCCTGCCGCCCGAGGCGCGCACCGTGCTGGGCCTGAGCGGCGGCCAGCTCGGCCGCAACGCACTGTCGGGCGAGCGCGTGTGGCAACGCGACCTGCGGGTCGGCGTGGTGCTGGGCCCGCTCGACCAGCGCATGTTCAGGCGCTTCCTGCCGGGGGCGCCTGGCGCCACCGCGCTGCGCGAGTTGCTCACGCTGCTGAGCGGCGTGAGCCTCGAATACGAGATCAACATCGTGCTGCGTGCGGAGTCCGTGCAGAGCAGCGCGCTCGCCTCCAACCGCTCGCCGCTGGCTGGCCGCCTGGGCTGGGACACCTACCTGCAGACCCGCCCGTCGCAGACCGACCGCTCCGACGTGCGCTACGACATCCACGCGGCCACCGCCTGAAGCGGCAGGCTTGCCAACACCAGATCGAACATCGCTGTCATCACCATGTCCACCAACCTCAAGACCCTCATCTCCAAGCTGAACGACACGACGCGCCGCGCCGCCGAGCGTGCCGCCAACCTGTGCATGGCCCGTGGCAACTACGAGGTCGACCTGGAGCACCTGTTCCTCGCGTTGCTCGAAAGCCCGCAGGCCGACCTGGCGTTGCTGTGCAAGCGTTTCGGCATCTCGGCCACCGAGCTGCAGCGCGACCTGGAGAACGAGATCTCGCGCTTCAAGGCGGGCAACACCCGCACGCCGGTGTTCTCGCAGCACCTGCCGGTGCTGCTGGAGCACGCCTGGCTGATCGCCTCGCTCGAATCGCATACCAGCCGCATCCGCGGTGCGCACCTGCTGCTGGCGCTGCTCACCGAGCCGAGCCTGAGCCAGCTGGCGTTCCGCGGCTCCAAGCTCTTCGTCAAGTTCAAGCTCGATGAGCTCAAGCACAAGCTGCCCGAGCTGACCCAGGGCTCGCAGGAAGCGGGCGAGTCGGTGCGTGAATCCGGTGCGCCGGCGGCCGACAGCGAAGCCGACGCCGCCGAACAGGCCGCCGCACCCGGCGGCAAGACCCCGGCACTCGACCAGTTCACCACCAACCTCACCCAGCGAGCGCGCGACGGCAAGGTCGACCCGGTGATCGGCCGCGACCCCGAGATCCGCCAGTGCATCGACATCCTGATGCGGCGTCGCCAGAACAACCCCATCCTCACCGGCGAGGCCGGCGTGGGCAAGACCGCAGTGGTCGAAGGGCTGGCGCTGCGCATCGCGCAAGGTGACGTGCCGCCGCCGCTGCAGGGCGTGGAACTGCACACGCTCGACATGGGCCTCCTGCAGGCCGGTGCCTCGGTGAAGGGCGAGTTCGAGAACCGCCTCAAGAACGTGATCGACGAGGTGAAGAAGAGCCCGCACCCGATCATCCTCTTCATCGACGAGGCCCACACCATGATCGGCGCGGGCGGCCAGGCCGGTCAGAACGACGCGGCCAACCTGCTCAAGCCCGCGCTCGCGCGCGGCGAGTTGCGCACCGTGGCGGCGACCACCTGGGGCGAGTACAAGAAGTATTTCGAGAAAGACGCGGCGCTCGCGCGCCGCTTCCAGGTGGTGAAGGTCGAAGAGCCGAGCGAACCGCTCGCCGCCGCCATGCTGCGCGGCATGGCCCCGCTGATGGAGAAGCACTTCAACGTGCGCCTCTTCGACGAGGCCATCACCGAGGCCGTGCGCCTGTCGGCCCGCTACATCAGCGGCCGCCAGTTGCCCGACAAGGCGATCAGCGTGCTCGACACCGCCTGCGCCAAGGTGGCGCTCGGCCAGAACGCCACACCCTCGATCATCGAAGACACGCAGCGCCAGCTCGAGCGCCTGGGCGCCGAGCGTGATGCCCTGCTGCGCGAGCAGGCGGCGGGCGCCGACCACGCCGCGCGGCTGGGCGAGCTGAACGACCTGCGCCAGCAGCTCACCGACCAGGCCGGCGCACTCAAGGCCCGCTGGGAACGCGAGAAGGCGCTGGTCGCCGAGATCCGCGAGATGCGCAGCCAGCTCGAGTCGGCTCCCGCCCCCGCGCCGGCCGAAGCCCCGGTGGCCGAAGCGAAGCCCAAGGCCAGGTCGGCCAAATCGAAGGCGGCCACGCCCGAACAGGCGGCACTTCAAGCCAAGCTCGCCGAGCTGGAGCAGTTGCAAGGCGAAAGCCCGATGGTGCCGATGCAGGTCGATGGCACCGTGGTCGCCGAGATCGTGGCCGCCTGGACGGGCATCCCGCTCGGCAAGATGGTGAAGGACGAGATCAAGACCGTGCTCGGCCTCTTGCCGACCCTCAAGGAACGCATCATCGGCCAGGACCACGCGCTCGAAGCCGTGGCCCAGCGTGTACGCACCGCGCGTGCCAACCTCGAAGACCCGAACAAGCCCAAGGGCGTCTTCATGTTCGTCGGCCCCTCGGGCGTGGGCAAGACCGAGACCGCGCTGGCGCTGGCCGACGTGCTCTACGGCGGCGAGCGCAACATGATCACCATCAACATGAGCGAGTACCAGGAGGCGCACACCGTGAGCGGCCTCAAGGGCTCGCCTCCCGGCTACGTGGGCTATGGCGAGGGCGGCGTGCTGACCGAAGCCGTGCGCCGGCGCCCTTACAGCGTGGTGCTGCTCGACGAAGTGGAAAAGGCCCATCCCGACGTGCTGGAGATGTTCTTCCAGGTCTTCGACAAGGGCGTGATGGACGATGCCGAAGGCCGCGAGATCGACTTCCGCAACGCCGTCATCATCCTCACCAGCAACGTCGGCTCGCAGACCGTGATGCAGGCCTGCCTCAACAAGCCCGCCGAAGAGCTGTCCGACGCCGACACCCTGG
This sequence comes from Rhizobacter sp., assembly GCA_036402415.1. Lineage (GTDB taxonomy): Bacteria > Pseudomonadota > Gammaproteobacteria > Burkholderiales > Burkholderiaceae_C > Rhizobacter. Next base: position 8,269 of record DASWSY010000753.1, read on the forward strand.
CCGAGCATTTGCGCCCGCAGCTCTACAAGGCCTTCAAGCCCGCCTTCCTCGGCCGCATGAAGGTGGTGCCGTACTACCCCATCTCCGACGACGTGCTCGAGCAGATCATCCGGCTCAAGCTCGATCGCATCGCCACCCGCGTCGCCACCAACCACAAGGCCCAGTTCGACTACGACGACGGCCTGGTCGAGGCGGTGCTTGCCCGCTGCACCGAGGTCGACACCGGCGCCCGCGCGGTCGACCACATCCTCAACGGCACGCTGCTGCCCGAGATCGCCGAAAGCGTGCTCGCCCGCATGGCGGAAGGCCAGGCCATCAGCCGCATCAAGGTCAGCGCGGGGAAAGATGGCAAGTTCAAGTACAGCGTCAAGTGACGCTGAGGTGGTTACCAACGTTTACCTCCACGGCCGTTGCTTCGTCCCTCTGAGGGATTGCCTGTCCCCGTGGCGCGCGGGGATGATTCGTGTCCGGCGATAAGCGCCCGCGCCTGCATCTCATGTCCGTCTTGTCTGCCGTTCAATCCGTGGTGCAAGCTGTGCTGGCGGCCCTGGGGCCCAACCAGCACCAGCGTCTGTTGAGGCTGCACACGCCGCTCGGCCCCAACGTGCTGCTCGCCGAGCGCCTGCTCGGCACCGAAACGATCGGCCCCCGTGCACCGGGTGTGGCGCCTGCCGCGGGCTTCAAGTTCGAAGTGCTCGCGCTCA
>DASWSY010000754.1:0-3551 GCA_036402415.1 Rhizobacter sp.
GAAGGCCTGAAGGAGTTCCTGCTGGTGCCCTACTTCGGCGCCTGCATCCACTCGCCGCCGCCGCCGGCGAACCAGATCGTCCACGTGGTGTCGGCAAAACCCGTCAAGGGCTTCGCGACCATGGACACCGTCTGGGTCACCGGCACGCTGAGCCTTGCGCGCCAGTCGTCGGAGATGGGGGTGAGCGGCTACCGGCTCGCGGCCGGCTCGGTCACCCGATACGTGGCCCCCGCACGCTGACGGGGGCCGGTGCCGTCCTCAGGGGCAGGTCCCGATGACGTAATAGTTGGCGCCGGTCTGCTTCAGCGTGGTGACGACGAACACGTTCCACAACCCCATGTTCTGGTTCGACCCGTTGGCATACGTGTAGCCGCTGCGCTGCGTGGCCCGGCCGGCGGTGGTGTGCGCATAGTTCGATGACGTGGTGCAGGTGGCCGTGGGGGGCGGCGTGCCGGTGGTGGTGCCGCTCGCGGGCGACGAGGCCGCGCCTTCGGCACCGTTGACATCAATGGCGCGCACCGTCCACGAGTAGCTGGTGCCGGCGGCCAGGCCGCTGTCGGTGTAGCTCGTGGTGGTGACGGCCGCACCGTTGACCTTCGCGCCGTTGCGGTAGACGTTGTAGCCGGCGGCATTGTTCACCGTGCTCCAGGTGATGGTCATGCTGCTCGTCGTGGCGTTCGAGGTGCTCACGTTGGCCGGCGCCGGCAAGCTGCCGCCACCAGTCGAGCCCGAGGCCACACGGTCGACCATGGCCTTGATCGCGGCCATCTGCGTGCCCGCCTTCTGCGCGAAGTTGCTGCCGTACCAGCCGATCCAGTCCCAGCAGGCGTTGGGGTTGGGCAGCGAGCCGCTGGCCGAGGTGGGGCGGCTGGTGCTGTCGACCTTGGTCTGCGGGAAGAGCACGATGATGTCGTTGGTGTCGGCCCAGCGCGTGTAGCCGGTGTTCTTCACGAACCGGTCGGTGATGTTGGCAGTGCTCTGCTGGCAGCCGTGCAGCGCCACGTGCAGCTTGCACTGCGTGCCGCTCGCGCAGCTCGCCGGCACGTAGAGCCAGCCGCTCGCGGCCATGCCGGGGTTGCTGTTGATGTAGGGCGACTGGTTGAACTCGATGTAGTTGGCCGCGGCCGGCGCGTTGTTGCGCGCGTTGAGCGTGCCGTACAGCTTGGTGAGCACGGCGCGGGCGCCGTCGTAGCCGCAGTTCGAGATGTACGGAGACGCCGACGTGCCGCAACTGTTGTTGCCGGTCGAGTCGAAATCGGTCGGGAAGACGTGCGCGGTGCCGGCGCGCTTCACGTATTCGAGGTTGGCGGCGGGCACGCCGTTGTTGGTGTACTGCGTCTGCAGCGCGTCCATCGGGTTGGGGCCGACGGTCGAGTCGCTGGTGCCGACGAAGAGGTAGACCTTCTGGCTGGCGATGTTGGCCTTGTTGTCGATGGCCGTGCCGCTCCAGTTGTTGATGTCGGCCTGCATGGTGCTGAGCCGGCTGGCGCTGATGCTCGCGTTGTACATGCAGGCGGTGTAGTTGCTGTGGCCGGCGCACATGTAGGGGCCGCCGGCGAAGACGCCCACGCCCGAGAAGGTGGCCGAGTACGCATGGCCGAGCTGGTTGGCCATGAAGCCGCCCGAGGACAGGCCCGAGACGGTGATCTTGGTCTTGTCGACGTTGTAGGCGGGCAGCGCCACCACGGCGGCGGTGCTCGATGCGGCCGCGCTTGCCAATGCGGCGGCCATGATCAGGATGCGGTTCAATTTCAAGCTTGTCTCCTTTGCCCCTGGAGGGCGTCGGTTGGTTCCTGCTGCCTCGAGCGTGCAGTCAGGAGATAGGGCCCACCGGTACGTGCCGCGCGGGCTCCCTTCCCTGCCAGAACAGAGCAAACTTGGCGCCAGCCTGCGCTCGCCCAGCGCCACCTCGGGGCGCGCGACCGCGTCCCAGGGTTTGCACGAAGCCCCACTGGCCGCCCGCCAGACGCCATCGCAGTGCAACAACGCCTGGTCGCCCGACACATCGTCCGCTTCCCGGTCAAGCGCGGGATGGCACCTTCGCCAGCGCTGCTACTTCAGGCGGAACGTCGACACCACCTGGGTCAGGCTCTGTGCCTGCTCGCGCAGGCTCTCGGCGGCGGCGGAGGCCTCCTCCACCAGCGCCGCGTTCTGCTGCGTCACCTGGTCGAGCTGCGTCACCGCGCTGCTCACCTGCGTGATGCCCGAGCTCTGCGCCGACGTCGCGACGGTGATCTCGCCCACGACGGCGGCCACCTCTTCCACGCTGTCCAGGATCTCGCGCATGCTCTCGCCCGCGGCCTTCACCAGGCGCGAGCCGGCATCGACCTTCTCGACGCTGGTGTCGATCAGGGCCTTGATCTCCTTGGCCGCCACCGCGCTGCGCTGCGCAAGCGTGCGAACCTCGCCGGCCACCACGGCGAAGCCGCGGCCCTGGTCGCCCGCACGCGCCGCCTCCACGCCGGCGTTGAGCGCGAGGATGTTGGTCTGGAAGGCGATGCCGTCGATCACGCCGATGATGTCGCTGATCTTGCGCGAGCTCTCGTCGATGTCGCGCATGGTCGACACCATCTGCAGCACCACCTCGCCGCCGCGTGATGCCACGGCCGAGGCGCGGTGCGCGAGCTGGTTGGCCTTTTCGGCGGCGCTCGCGCTGTGGCGCACGGTACTCGACAGGTCCTCCATGGACGATGCCGTCTGCTGCAGGCTGGACGCGGCACGCTCGGTGCGCTGGCTGAGGTCGAGGTTGCCGGTGCTGACCTCGGCGCTGGCGACGTGGATGCTGTCCGACGACTCGCGGATCTGGCCGACCAGCGTGCGCAGCCGCTCCTGCATCGCCGCCACCGCGAGCAGCAGGCGGCCGATCTCGTCGTGCGAGCCCACCTCCACCTGCGAGCTCAAGTCGCCTTCGGCGATGCGCTCGGCCACGCGGATGGCGCGGTCGATCGGCTGCTTGACGCTGCGCGTGATGCGCCAGCCCAGCAGCGCGCCTGCGACCACGGCCACCGCCACCACCGCCGCCGCGATCGACAGGGCACGCTGCTGGCCCGACACCGCGGTGGCGTAGGACGCCGCGCTCGACTTGCGCTCGACCGCCATCAGCTGCTCCACCTGGCCGCGCCACAGCGCCTCCTGCGGGCGGGCCTGCGTCATGAGCGTGGTGGTCGCCTCGATGTTGGAGCCATCCTGCCCCTGCTTGGCGGCGCGCAGCAGCAGCGGGATCGACGCCTGGGCGGCTGCACCGATCCCGGCGACGAGGGCGCGTTCCTCCTCGGTGGCCGGCGCCCCGTCGAGGTGGGCGCGCAGGCGCGTCTCGGTGTCGCGGTAGCGCGCGATCGTGGCGTTGAGCGCCTTGATCTCGTTGTCGATCTCGCGCAGGTCGGTCAGCAGCGCGATGGAGCGGGCCTGCACCGACATCTGGCTGATGTGGTTCAGGGCCTCCTGCGCCAGCTCGCTGCGCGCGCTGTCGACCTCGACCACCTGGTGCATGCGCGCGCCCATCGCGCGGATCTCCAGCCCGTTGAGCGTGGCCACGCCCACGAGCATCAGCA
>DASWSY010000755.1:0-7156 GCA_036402415.1 Rhizobacter sp.
GTCGACAACGCCGCCAAGAAGGAACAGCTCTGGAACAAGATGAACGAAGCCTGGTTCCCGCAGGGGCCGCAAGACCCGGACCTGGCGCTGGTGCAGGTCCAGATCACGCATGCCGATTACTGGGACGTGAAGAGCAGCAAGCTGGTGCAGCTCATCAGCATGGCCAAGGCAGCCGTCACGGGGCGCCCGCCGCGCGACATGGCCGAGCACGGCGAAATCCGCATGCGATGAGGAGCTCCCCATGCACGCGCTCAAGACCTACATCGTCGAAGACAGCCCCGTGATACGGGAAAGCCTGGTCGCGCTCCTGGAGGAGTCGGTGCCGGTGGAGGTGGTCGGCACCGCGGAGGACGAGTTGACAGCGCTCGACTGGATCGGCCAGCGGCCGCAGGCCTGCGACCTCGTGATCGTCGACATCTACCTCAAGGGCGGATCGGGCCTGGGCGTGCTGAAGGCGGGCGCGGGCGTCTACAAGCCGGCGAAGTGGGTGGTGTTCAGCAACCACGCCACCCCCGAGATGCGCAACCGCTGCCTGGAACTGGGCGCCGACTGCGTGTTCGACAAGTCCAACGAGATCGACGAGCTGCTGCTGTACTGCAATCGATTGGCGAGCAACGATGAACCGTCCTCAACGGCTCCTCCCTCCCCACCGCCCGTCGCCGAGGCCACCGAAACGGCACCGGGCGCAAGCCCGAGCCCGACGGCAGGGTTGACCTGAGGACACACGAACCACCGGCCCATGAAAAAGGCTCCCCATCGGGGAGCCTTTTCGTTTGGTGGCCAAGGGCGGAATCGAACCACCGACACGCGGATTTTCAATCCGCTGCTCTACCAACTGAGCTACTTGGCCGTCATTCAGGAAAGCGAGCCCGCGATTATAGCCATCTCAGTTGCCCCCTGCGCCGCGTTTGTTGCGGCTCAGGTCGACGCCCAATTGTTTGAGCTTGCGGTACAGGTGCGTGCGCTCCAGCCCCGTCTTCTCGGCCACGCGGGTCATGCTGCCGTTTTCCTTGGCCAGGTGGAATTCGAAGTAGCTCTTTTCAAAGGCATCGCGCGCTTCGCGCAGCGGCCGGTCGAGTTCGAAGAGTTGCTCCGGCTGGGGGCCGAGCGCGATGGGGGTCGGCTGGAGCATCGTGTTGCCCATCATCGATCCTTCGACCGACAGGCCCGTGTCGAGCCGCGCGGGCAACGCGACGTTGTGGTGGTTGTGGGACACGGCGGCCGCGGCGCGTGCCGCCGGCTTGGCCAGGGCCTGCTCGACCGCACGCAGCAGCTTCTGCAGCGTGATCGGTTTTTCGAGGAAGGCCATCGCACCGACCTTGGTGGCTTCGACGGCGGTGTCGATGGTGCCGTGGCCCGACATCATGATCACCGGCATGGTCAGCATGGCCGACGCGCCCCATTCCTTGAGCAGGGTGATGCCGTCGACGTCGGGCATCCAGATGTCGAGCAGCACGAGGTCGGGGCGCACGCGTTCGCGGATGGCGCGCGCCTGGGCTGCGTTCTCGGCCAGCTCGACGCTGTGGCCTTCATCGCTCAGGATTTCGGACAGCAGGGCCCGGATGCCCAGTTCGTCGTCGACAACAAGAATGGTGGCCATGAATCCTCAGTGCGCACTGGCCTCGGGAGGTGCGGGTACAGCGGCATGGCTGTCGGCCGGCGCAAATTTCGAAAATGATAGCGAAACTTGTGCCCCCGCCACCTCGGCACCACCCGGGCCCGTGTAGGTGAGGTTGGACAAGCGGATGCGCGCGCCGTGTTCGTCGGCGATCTTCTTCACCACCGCAAGGCCAAGGCCCGTGCCGCGCGTCTTGGTGGTGACGTAGGGTTCGAAGGCACGCTTGAGCACTTTCTCAGAGAAGCCCGGCCCATTGTCGAGCACCTGCAGGCGCACGGCACGCAACTCGCCCTGCTCGGTGCGGGCGATCTCGGTGCGCAGGCGCACGCAGCCGTCCGGCCGCTCGGCGATCGCGTCGAGGGCGTTCTGCACGAGGTTGTGGATGACCTGCCGAAGCTGCGAGGTGTCGCCCAGGATCGGTGGCAGGCCGGCCGTGAGCTCGGCCTTCAGGCGGCCGGCTTCCTGTGCCGTGGCGTAGAGCGTCAGCACTTCCGTGACGAGCGCGTTGAGATCGATCGCCTGCGGCTTGGCCGCGGGCAGGCGGGCGTAGTCGCGGAACTCGTTGACGAGCTGCTTCATCGCCTGCACCTGATTGACGATGGTGCCGACCGAGCGCGCGAGCATGGCCTGGTCGCCACCTTCGAGCTTCGGTTCGAGCTTGTGCTGCAGGCGCTCGGCCGAAAGCTGGATGGGCGTGAGCGGGTTCTTGATCTCGTGCGCCAGCCGCCGGGCCACCTCGGCCCATGCCTCGGCCCGCTGCGCCGACACCACCTCGGTGATGTCATCGAACACCATCAACCGCCCTGCGGGCGGCATGGCCGCGCCACGCACGAGCAGCGTGATCCTCTCGCCGTCGCTCTCGGCATTGACACGGTCGGCCGTCTGCAGGTCGAAGGCGTCCTGCCAGTGGTCGCGCTCACCAGCCTCGGGGCTGTCCTGGTGCAGCTCGAAGCGCTGGGCCACGGCGGCAGCGAATGCCTCCAGGCCGGGCACCTCGTCGAGCGTGCGCCCGCGGTACGCCGAGACCGGCAGCCGCAGGATGCGCGTGGCACCGGGGTTGACGGTGTCGATCCGGCCCTCGCGGTCGAACACGATCACCCCGGAGGTGAGGTTGTCGAGAATGGTTTGCAGGTTGGTGCGCGCGGCCTCGAGCTGCGACAGGCTGCGTTGCACCAGCGAGCGCGCGTCGGAGAGCTGCTCGGTCATGTCGGCGAACGAGCGTGTGAGGCCGCTCAGTTCGTCCTTCGATGCGAGTACCGGCTTGCGCGTGAGGTCGCCGCGCGCCACCTGGCGCACGCCTTCGGCCAGCACGAGCAGCGGGCGGGCGAGCTGGTTGCCGAGCGTCACCGCCAGCAGCAGGGCCCCGAAGACGGCGAGGATCAGCGTCAGCGTGAGCGTGCCGATGTACATGCGGCGCAGGCCCTCGCGCGCCAGCGCCCGCTGCTGGTATTCGCGGTAGGCCGCCTGCACCGCCAGCGCCTGCGTGACCATCGCGCTCGGCAGGAGCTGGGTCACCATCAGGAAGCGGTCTTGCGGGCCGAGCGAGATGCTGTCGCTGGGCATGTGCGCGAGGGCCCGGATGCGGGCGCTGCCCGATTGCGCGGAGGTGTCTTCGTCCAGCCCTTCGAGCTGGCCGACGATGCGGGTGCTGCGCGCCTGGCGCAGCAGCAAGGGGCCGGGCCGCTCGGGTGCAAGCGCGCCAGTCAGGCCGCCGGCGGTGACGAGCACCTGCCCGTTGGGCCCGAGCAGCGTGACCTCCTGCGCGAAGAGCTGCTCGCGCAGGCGCTCCAGCGTCAGCGGCGGCACGGGGTTGGGCGTGTCGCTCAGGCGCTCGGCGGCCAGCCGCGTCTTGGTGACCAGGTCGTTGAGCTGCGCGTCGAGCGTGCCGCGGCCAAGGCTCAGGCCGGCGTCGAGCGCGCCTTCCACCTTCACGTCGAACCAGCTCTCGATGCTGCGCGAGACGAACTGGTACGACACCACGTAGATCAGCAGCCCCGGCACCACGCCCACCATCGCGAACACCGCCGCCAGGCGCAGCAACAGCCGGCTGCCGAACTTGCCGCGCTTCACGCGCAGCAGCAGGCGCACGCCGGCGATGCCGATCACGAGCACCAGCAGCGAGGCCACCACCACGTTGACCCAGAACAGCCACACGTAGTGCTGCTCGTAGAGGCCGCGGCTGTTGGTGGCCAGCGAGAGCAGGAAGACGAGCACCAGGCCCGCACCTGTCACCGCGACCAGGGAGATGATCCACGCCCAGCGCGTCGCCTTGGTCATGGGAGAGCGCTCAGTTCAGGCGGCGCACGCGCTCGACCTTGAGCGACCAGTCGGGCTGCCCGCCGATGCCGATCTGCATCGGTCGGGGCATCTGGGCCGTGTCGAGCTGGTAGCTGAATTCGACGTAGACCTTGCCGTCGTCGAGCTGGCCCGCATCGACGAGGCGCCAGTTGACGCTGCGGCTCACCGCGACCATCGCATCGGACAGGTTGTCGTAGTGCTGGCTCAGGCCGCCATAGGTGACGCGGTACTTGCGGGTCAGCGGCTGGTAGGCCAGGCGCCAGGTGCGGGTAGCGTTGGCCAGGCGCTTGTCGGTCCAGTACCAGCGGTCGCGAAAGACCTCGGCCTGCGCCACGAAGAAGAGCGGCACGCCCTTCTGCAGTGCTTCCTCGATCGGCTTGGTCAGCTCGAAACGCGCCGCGAAGTTGAGCACCAGGCCGTCGTCGCTGCGCGAGAGTTCGAAGTTGTCGAGGCTGACCGCCTCGGCGTGCACCGGGGCGATGGCGGCAAAGGCCAACACCCAGGCGGCCAGCCCCCAGCCGACGAGCAACCGGATCCAGGCGGGCAGCGGCAGAGAAACGGTGCGGGAGGGTCGGGCGCAGCGCACGAAAAGTCAGGAAGCCTTGGCCAGCAGAGCGTAGAAAAAGCCGTCTGGCGATGCACCTGAAGCGGGCGCGGCGCCGTTGCCCGGATTGTCGGGCAGCGGCAGCAGGTGGCCGGGCGCACCGGCCTGCAGCGCGGCATCTGCGGCCCCCGGGCGTTGCAAAAAAGCGTCGATCACGCGCTGGCCTTCGGCCTTGAAGACCGAGCACGTGCAGTAAAGCAAGCGCCCACCCGGCTTGACGAGCGGCCACAGCGCGTCCAGCAGTTCGCCCTGGGTGCGGGCGAGCGCAGGGATGTCGCTGTCGCGGCGCAACCAGCGCACGTCGGGGTGGCGGCGCACGATGCCCGAGGCGCTGCAGGGGGCGTCGAGCAGGATGGCGTCGAAGGGACGGCCGTCCCACCAGTCGCCGGGGCGGCGGGCATCGGCGGCGACGGTGCGACCCACCAGATGCAGGCGGTCGAGCGTGTCGCGCACCCGTTCGAGGCGCGCCGGGTCGGCGTCGAGCGCGAGCACGTCGAGGTCGGCCAGCTCCAGCAGGTGGGCGGTCTTGCCGCCGGGGGCGGCACAGGCGTCGAGCACCCGCGCCCCGGCGGGCAGGCCCTCGCCGATCAGCAAGGGTGCAGCCATCTGCGCGGCGAGATCCTGGACCGACACGTCGCCCTCCGCGAAGCCCGGCAGCTGCTGCACCGGCACCGGCGCGGCCAGCACCAGGGCCTGTGCGCCCGCCGGCGCCGACACGATGCCCGCCGCGTACAACCGTTCGCGGTAGACCTCGCGCGCGACGCGCCGCGTGTTGACCCGCAACACCATGGGCGGGTGCTGGTTGTTGGCCTCGAGCACCGCCTGCCACTGCGTCGGCCAGTCGGCCCGCAGCCGGTCGATCCACCAGCGCGGGTGGTTGTGGTGGGCGACCGGGTCGGCGTCGGCGGCGGCCACGAGCGCGTCGCGCTCGCGCAGGAAACGGCGCAACACCGCGTTGATGAAGGGCGCACTGGACTGCGAGCGCCGCTTGGCCGCGTCGACCGCCTGGTCGACCACGGTGTGCGCCTCGTAGCGGGCGCCGTCCTGTGCGCCGGGCCACAGCAGCGCCAGCGCGGTGAGCAGCAGCGCATCGACAGGAGGCGACGGCGTCTTCGGTGCCAGCCGGGCACGCACCGCCTGCGCCGCGCCGAGCCGGCGCAGCACCTCGAACGACAGCGCCTGCACGCCTGGGCGCGCCTCCTGCGGGCAACGGGCCAGCGCCTCGTTGAGCGATCGGCCGGCTCGCACGGCCTGCACCGCATCGGCGGTGTGGGAGATGAGTTGGGACAGCGGGAGGGACTTCACCCGCCGAGTCTACGGGCCCGGTTTGTCAGGGCTAACTGAAGATCTTTCCAGGGTTCATGATGTTCTTCGGGTCCAGGGCCTGCTTCAGCATCCGCATCATCGAGACGGCGCCCTCGCCCGTTTCTTCCACCAGGAAACCCTGCTTGTGCAGGCCCACGCCGTGCTCGCCGGTACAGGTCCCGCCGACCTTCAGCGCCCGCTGCACGAGCTGGTGGTTCAGTTGCTCGGCGAGGTCGCGCTCCGCCGGCACCTTGGGGTCGATCAGGTAGCCCATGTGGAAGTTGCCGTCGCCCACGTGGCCGACGAGGAAGTACTGCAGCCCCGAAGCCTCGACATCGGCCACGCTCTCGTTGATGCAGTCGGCCAGCCGCGAGATGGGCACACAGGTGTCGGTGGTGACGGCGCGGCAGCCGGGTTTCATCTGCAGGGCCGACAGATAGGCATGGTGGCGTGCGGCCCAGAGCCGCGTGCGTGCCTCGGGCGTGGTGGCCCACTCGAAACCCTGGCCGCCGAGTTCGTCGGCGATGGCCTGCACCGTGGCCGACTGTTCGGCCACCGCGGCGTCGCTGCCGTGGAATTCCATCAGCAGCATCGGCGCTTCGGCAAGGCCGAGCTTGTCGCGGTGGTTGACGGCGCGCACGGTGTTCGCATCGAGCAGCTCGCAACGTGCGATGGGCACGCCGAGCTGGATGATCTGGATGGTGGTGCGCACCGCGGCATCGATGCTCGGGAAGGTGCACACCGCCGCCAGCACCGCCTCGGGCAGCGGGTACAGGCGAAGCGTGATCTCGGTCATCACCCCCAGCGTGCCTTCACTACCGACCATGAGCCGCGTGAGGTCGTAGCCGGCGCTCGACTTGCGCGCACGCGTGCCGGTGCGGATCACCTCGCCCTGCGGTGTGACGACGGTGAGGCCCAGCACGTTCTCGCGCATGGTCCCGTAGCGCACGGCGTTGGTGCCGCTCGCGCGGGTGGCGGCCATGCCGCCCAGGCTCGCGTCGGCGCCGGGGTCGATGGGGAAGAAGAGGCCGCTGTGGCGGATCTCGTTGTTGAGCTGGGTGCGCGTCACGCCGGGCTGCACCGTCACCGTGAGTTCGTCGGGTTCGAGCGACACGATCTTCTGCATGCGCGAGAGGTCGATGCTCACGCCGCCCTGCACCGCCAGCAGGTGGCCTTCGAGCGAGGAGCCCACGCCGAAAGGAATGACGGGCACCGCATGCTCATGGGCCTGCTGCACGACGAAGGCCACCTCGTCGGTGCTCTCGCACCACACCACGAGCTCGGGCGGCGCCACGTCGAAGGGCGACTCGTCGCGGCCGTGCTGCTCGCGC
>DASWSY010000756.1:0-4082 GCA_036402415.1 Rhizobacter sp.
ACTTCCGTCAGGACCCGGCAGCGCTGCCGCCGCTGCACCCGTGCGACCCTGGGCAGTTCAGCGGCGATCCCTCACCCAGCGGGCTCGTGTGCGTGCAACGGGTCGACACCTGCCCGAGCTACCTGCAGCCCCGCCCCGGGATCCCAGGCGCCACGACGGCCTTTGAACCCTTCGGGTTCGTGGACGGCCTCGCCCAACCCCTGATTCGCGGCCTGCGGCTGAGCCGCGCCGAGCAGCAGGCGCGTGCTGCGGCCGGGCCGATCTTCGACGACCGGGTCGTCGCGCCGGGCGAGTTCCTGCTGGGCTACAAGAACGAGTTCGGCGAACTGGCCTACTGCCCCGACGTGAAGCAGAACCCGACGCCGGCCGTCCCCTTCAGCCTGGACGGGAGCTACCTGGCCGTGCGCCAGATCCGGCAGGACGTTGCCGCATTCCGCGCCTTCGAAAAGAAGCAGCCGCCCCGCCCGCCCGGGGTACCGCAGCTCGTCGAAAAGATGGTCGGCCGACGCAAGGATGGCTCGCCGCTCGTGCAGTGTCCGTTCGCACCGACCGAGCCGGATGCCTTCCGCTACCGCGTCGAAGATGCGGTGGGCCTGCAATGCCCACGCGGCGCGCACATCCGCAGGGCGAACCCTCGTGACATGCAGGGCGTCGACGTCGACTCGGGGCTGGAGCAGGCCAAGTCCCACCGCATCCTGCGCCGCGGGCGGGTGTACGCCGCACCGCAGCCGGCGTCACGCTTCTGCCAGAGCGCCAGCAACCCCTGCGGGAACGACGCCGCACGTCACGAGAACGCGTGCGGCCACGGCTTGTTCTTCATCGCCATCAACGCACACATCGAGCGGCAGTTCGAGACGCTCCAACGCTGGCTCACGCAGCCGGATTTCAACGAGCTCAGCGACGAAGTCGACGCGCTGACCGAAAGCAGCGCTGCCGGCCCCCGCGCATTCACCGAACAGGCACAGCCGGTGGGCGTGCGCCATGCGCCCATCCCCCAGTTCACCGAGCTGGTCGGCGGCGGGTATTTCTTCCTGCCCAGCCTGGCCGCCATCGAGTTCATCGCGAGCGGCCACCGGCCGTCGGCCACCACGGATGCCGCTTGCCAGCGCTGGCAAGGTCAATAGAAGTCAGCGCCGCCGCTGCCCGGCGCCATGTTTTCGAACTTGGTCAGCGGCTTCAGGAACGCGAGCTTCACCGTGCCGGTCGGGCCGTTACGCTGCTTGCCGATGATGATCTCGGCCACGCCCGGTTCCTTCGAGGGGTTCGGCCCGTCCATCTTGTTGTAGTAGTCGTCGCGGTAGATGAACATGATCACGTCCGCGTCCTGCTCGATGGCGCCCGACTCGCGCAGGTCGCTCATCATCGGGCGCTTGTCGGTGCGGGTCTCGACGCTGCGGTTGAGCTGCGAGAGCGCGATCACCGGGCAGCGCAGTTCCTTGGCGAGCGACTTGAGGCCACGTGAGATCTCGCCGATCACGGTGGCACGGTTCTCTTCGCTGCCACCGCCGCTGCCGCTCATGAGCTGCAGGTAGTCGACCACGATCAGGCCGAGCTGGCCGCACTGCCGGGCCTGGCGGCGTGCGCGGGCGCGCAGTTCGCTGGGCGACAGCGCCGAGCCTTCGTCGATGAAGACCGCGGCCTTGCCGAGCTTCTCGACCGCCTCGGAAAGGCGGCCCCATTCGTCGTCCTGCAGCTTGCCCGTGCGCAGGTGCGACTGGTCGATGCGTCCGAGCGAGCCCACCAGCCGCAAGGCGAGCTGGGCCGCGCCCATTTCCATCGAGAAGACGACGACCGGCAGGCCTTCATTCACCGCCACGTTCTCGGCGATGTTGAGCGCGAAGGCGGTCTTGCCCATGGAGGGGCGCGCGGCGAGCACGATGAGGTCGCCGGGCTGCAGGCCGGCGGTCATCTTGTCCATGTCGTAGAAGCCCGTGCGAACGCCGGTCACTTCCTCGGCACCGTTCTCGTGCAGCTCGTTGACGCGGTCGATGAGCTGCACGACGAGCGTGTCCATGCTGATGAAGCCCTGGCGCGAACGCGAACCTTCCTCGCCGATCTTGAAGATCTTGCTCTCGGCCTCGTCGAGGATCTGCGGCACCGGCCGGCCCTGGGGGTTGAACGCGGCGGTCGCGATCTCGTCGCTCGCGGCGACGAGCTTCCTGAGCACCGCCCGCTCGCGCACGATCTCGGCATAGCGGCGCAGGTTGGCGGCGCTCGGCACGCTCTGCGCGAGCGCGTTCAGGTACACCAACCCGCCGCACGCTTCGGCCTTGCCCAGGCTTTGGAGCTGCTCGAAGACGGTGATCACGTCGGCCGGCTTGGCCTGGTTGATCAGGCCGCCGATCGCCCCGTAGATGAGCTGGTGCTCGTGGCGGTAGAAGTCGCTGTCGGTGAGCAGGTCGCCGGCACGGTCCCAGGCGCTGTTGTCGATCAGCAGGCCCCCGAGCACGCTCTGCTCGGCTTCGATCGAATGCGGCGGGATGCGCAGGCGAGCGACCTCGTCGTCAGGCCGGGAAGAGCCCGGAAAGTCGTTGCTTGAGAAGACGGCAGCCATCAGGAAATCATACGAAGAGGCTCCTGCCACGCCTGTGGACAAGGCTGGGGAAATTCGGTGGGGCATGCGTGGAAATCAACAAGCCCAGAAAGAAAAAGGGCCGGCAGAGCCGACCCTTCGTCGCGGAGCGCGGGTAAACCTTTAATCGGTCTCGCCCACCACCACCACCTTGACCTCGACCACCACATCGCTGTGGGGTGCCACGGTCACGGTGTGCTCGCCCACGGTCTTCAGCGGGCCGTTGGGCAGGCGAACCTGCGCCTTGGCGACCTTGAAGTCGATGCGGTTGAGCGCGTCGGCGATGTCGTGGTTGGTCACCGAGCCGAACAGGCGGCCGTCCACACCCGCCTTCTGCGTGATGTGAACGGTACGGCCGCTGAGCTTTTCACCCAGGGCTTGCGCGGTGGCCAGCTTTTCGGCGGCGGCCTTTTCGAGCTCGGCACGCCGGGCTTCGAATTCCTTGATCGCGGCTTCGGTCGCACGGCGAGCCGCACGGGTCGGGATCAGGAAGTTGCGGGCATAACCGTCCTTCACCTTGACGACGTCGCCGAGGTTGCCGAGGTTGGCCACTTTTTCGAGCAGGATCACTTGCATGTCTGTGGCTCCTTAGACCTTGTGCTGGTCGCTGTACGGCAGCAGGGCCAGGAAGCGAGCGCGCTTGATGCAGGTGGTGAGCTGGCGCTGGAAGAACGCACGCGTGCCGGTCAGGCGGGCGGGCGTGATCTTGCCGTTTTCACCGATGAAGTCGCGCAGGGTGTCGATGTCCTTGTAGTCGATCTCTTCGACGCCGGTCACCGTGAAGCGGCAGAAACGCTTGCGGCGGAACAGCAGGGACTGTTGGTTGCGCTTGGGCTTGCGGTCCTTCGAGAACCGACCTTTACCACGTGGCGGGGGCATATTTCACCTCTCTAGAAATTCAATCCGGAACAAACAAGAGCCGGTCACTCGGACTTCAGCTCATCGAATTCGGTCACATGCAGGACGGTGCCGCGGCCGTTGCGCTGGTGGGTCAGAAAACCGGCGAAGGTGCCGGTCGATCCGATCTCCAGCTTCAAGAGGCGCTGTGCGAGATCCCCGATGACCACTGCGCGCATCTCCAGCGAGACCTTGCGAGGGGTGCCGGCTTCGGTCACCTGCGATTCGTGCTTGAGGCCGAAATCACAAGCGGGAAGACCCGCGGGGGTGTATCGCACCGCGCCTCGCTCCACCAGTTGCGCCGACAGAACCACGCGGTTCATGCCGGCCTCACCGGAAGGAGCGCCGGGCGCCCGTTGATCAGGCCGAAGCCTCCTGCTGTTGCGGAGCCTTGCGGGCTTCGTCCTTCTCCACCGACTTCATCATCACCGAAGGGCCGGTCTCGGCCTTGGTCTTGACGACGGTCAGGTGGCGCAGCACGGCGTCGTTGAAGCGGAAGCCGGTCTCGAGCTCGCCGAGCACTTCCTTGCTGCATTCGATGTTGATGCAGAGGTAGTGGGCCTTGGCCAGCTTCTGGATCAGGTAAGCCATCTGGCGACGGCCCCAGTCTTCC
>DASWSY010000757.1:0-5669 GCA_036402415.1 Rhizobacter sp.
GGGAAAGTCCCTCCCCTCCATTCCTGCCAGCGCGTGCGATCGGGGCCGAAGTGTGGAATTCGCCCCTTGTTCGCGCGGTCACGATCGACAGAATTCGTTACTCATCCCTCAGCCCCCGCACCTGCCATGAACAACAAGAACTTTGTGTCCTGGCTTGCCCAGATGCTGCTCGGCTTCGCCGCTTTCGTGGGTGGACTGGAGTGCGCCCGCATCTTCTGGAGCGGCAGCCTGGAATGGGCCATCGGCGGCGCCGTGGTGGCCGTGCTCGGCCTCACGCTGATGGTGGTGGCCGAACTGCGCGAACGCCCCCAGCGGGTGCTGCGCCGCGCGCGCCGCTCGATCAGCTTCCCCACCCAGTGGGCGGTGCGCTTCGACAAGAGCGTGCCGCAGGGCGGCGTGATCCCGGTGGCGGTGATCCGCTCGGATGGCGTGCGTTTCGTGATCGACATCCAGGGCTTCCCCGAGGCCGACTGGAACGACCCGCTGATCGGCGAGCCGCTGCTCGTGGGCCCGCGCGGCAAGAAGTTCAAGAGCGACCCGGTGGGCCCGCTGATGCAGGCGGCCGAGGCCTGGGGCGCGACGGCCATCCTGTGGCTGCCCGAGGCCAAGACGCCGCGCAACCTGCGCCAGCCCGGCTGCAACCTGATCGTGGTGATGGGCGGCGCGCGCGAGCTCAAGCACGTGCTGCGCGGCGCCGAGATCGCCCCGCGCCACGACGCCACGCTGGAGATGACGATGCCGCCCAAGCGCGGCAGCGGCAAGGCGCGCAAGGCCGCGCCGGTGGCCGCGGCCGAGATGGCCTGACACGGCCGCCCTCTCCGCGCGCACCTCTTCACTTGAAATCGCGGCTGCGGCTTTCGAGCCCGGCCAGCAGGTGCGTGTGGTCGATCACCCGGGCGGCCACCAGGTGCATCACCGCAAAGCGGTCGTCGCCCTCGCGCTGCCACTGGCCGTAGACCGTCATCAGGCGTGAGGCCAGCAACGGCTGGCGCTGCGTCTCCACCACCTGCGGCCAGGCGATGACGTTGATGGCGCCGGTCTCGTCTTCCAGCGTGATGAACATGGTGCCGTTGGCCGTGGGTGGGCGCTGGCGGTGCGTGACGATGCCGCTCGCGCGCGCCAGGCGGCCGCCGGGGTAGCCGCGCAGCACGGCTGCGGTCTCGACCTTGAACGCCTTCTTCAACTGCTCGCGCAGCAGCGCCAGGGGGTGGGGGCCGAGCGTGAGACCGGTCGATTCGTAGTCGGCGCGCATGTCGTCGAACTCGGCGGGCGCGGCGAGCCGCGCCGGCTCTTCGTGCACGCGCGTGGCACGCAGCATGGCGGTCGCTCGCGTGTCGACCCCGGCCACGGCCCACGCGGCCTGGTGGCGGTGGCCGGCGAGCGGCTTCAGGGCATTGGCGTGCGCCAGGGCCTTGAGCTCGTGGGCGTTGAGCGACGCGCGGCGCGCGAGGTCTTCGACGCTTGCGAAGGGGGCGTTGGCACGCGCGGTGAAGATGCGCTCGGCCGCCTCGACCGACAGGCCCGACACCATGTTGAGGCCCAGCCGCACCGGCCGCAGCGGCGCGGCGAAAGGCGAAGTGCCCGGCACCCGCTGCGGGTCGAGGTGAGGGTTCAGAAAAAGCGGCAGGCCTTCGAGCGAAGCGTCCCAGGTGCTGAGGTTGACGTCGATCTCGCGCACCTCCACGCCATGCGCGCGCGCGTCGCGCACCAATTGCGCGGGGGCGTAGAAGCCCATGGGCTGGCTGTTGAGCAGACCGGCGAGGAAGGCATCGGGGTGGTGGCACTTGACCCAGCTGCTCGCGTAGGCGAGCAGCGCGAAGCCGGCGGCGTGGCTCTCGGGGAAGCCGTATTCGCCGAAGCCTTCGATCTGCTTGAAGATGCGTTCGGCGAAGTCCCGGTCGTAGCCATTGCGCACCATGCGGCTGACGAGGTCGTCGTGGAACTTGCCGATGTCGCCGCTGCGCTTCCAGGCCGCCATGGCGCGGCGCAGCCGGTCGGCCTCGCCTTCGGTGAAGTCGGCCGCGAGGATGGCGATCTGCATCACCTGCTCCTGGAAGATCGGCACGCCCTTGGTCCGGCCGAGGGCTTCCCTCAGCCGGCCGGGGTATTCGATCTGGTCGTCGGGAAGATGGCGGTTCTTCAGGTAGGGATGGACCATGCCGCCCTGGATGGGCCCCGGCCGCACGATGGCGACCTCGACCACCAGGTCGTAGTACTCGCGCGGTTTCAGCCGCGGCAGCATGCTCATCTGTGCGCGGCTTTCGATCTGGAAGACGCCGACGGTGTCGGCGGCGCAGATCATGTCCCAGGTGGGATCGTCGGGCGCTTCGGGCAACTGGTGCATCTGCACCTCGCGGCCCAGCTTTCGCGCCAGGAACTCGAGCGAGCGCCTGAGCGCGCTCAGCATGCCGAGCGCGAGGATGTCGACCTTCATCAGGCCCAGCGATTCGAGGTCGTCCTTCTCCCACTGGATGACGCTGCGCCCTTCCATCGCCGCGTTTTCGACTGGCACCCACTGGGTGATCTCCTCGGACGCGATGACGAAACCCCCGGGGTGCTGGCTCAGGTGCCGCGGCGTGCCGATGAGCTGGTGCGTGAGCTCGAGCCAGAGCTGCACCAGCGGCGAGCGGGGCTCGAAGCCGCATTCGCGCAGGCGCTCGTCTTCGACGCGAAGGTCGAACCAGTGCACGCTCTTCGAGACGGCCTCGATGCGCTGCAGGTCGATGCCGAGCGCACGGCCCACGTCGCGCAAGGCCGAGCGTGGCCGGTAGCGGATGACCACGGCGGTGAGCGCCGCACGGTGGCGGCCGTACTTGGCGTAGATGTGCTGGATGACCTCTTCGCGGCGCTGGTGCTCGAAGTCGATGTCGATGTCGGGCGGCTCGGTGCGCTCCATGCTGATGAAGCGGCCGAAGAGCAGCTTGGCCCCGCGCTCCGGGTTGACCTCGGTCACGCCCAGGCAGAAGCACACCAGCGAGTTGGCCGCACTGCCGCGGCCCTGGCACAGGATGCCCTGCTGGCGAGCCCAGAGCACGATGTCGGCCACCGTGAGGAAGTAGTGCTCGTACTGCTTCTTCTGGATGAGGTCGAGCTCGGTCTCGATCTGGTCGAGGTTGGCATCGGACAGCCCGCGCGGGTAACGCCGCCGGGCACCGGCCAGCGTGAGCTTGCGCAGGTGGCTGATCGGCGTTTCTCCTTTGGGCACCAGCTCCTTGGGGTAGGTGTACTTGAGCTCGTTCAGCCGGAAGCTGCAGCGGCCGGCCCATTCCACGCTGCGCGCCATCCACTCGGCCTTGTAGAGCCGGCCCAGGCGGGCACGACGCCGCAGGTGCGCCTCGGCATTGGGCGCGATGTCATGACCGCATTGCGAGATGGGGCGGCCGAGCTTCGAGGCGGTGAGCACGTCCTGCAGGGGCTTGCGCGAACGCACATGCATCAGCACGCCGCCCGCGGCCACGATGGGCAGGCCGGTGCCCTGCGACACCTGCCGCGCCACCTCGACCAGGCGTTCGTCGCCGCTTTCGTCGCGCAACTCGATGGCGATGGCAGCGCGGTCCTGCATCCAGGTCTTGAGCCAGTGGGCGTGCGCCATCACCTCCTGCAGCGGCTGGCGCGCGTGTGGCACCAGCAGCGCCAGGCAATCGGGCAGGCCGGCGAGCATGGGCGCCGTGGGCACCTTGCCTTCGAGGTCGCCGGGGTGCGCGAGGTAGTGGCCCTTCTCGGCACGGTTGCGCGCGACGGTGATCCAGCGCGAGAGGTTGACGTAGCCGCGCATCGTCTGCGCGAGCAGCACCAGATGGGCATGCGGCTCGCCCGATTGCGGCTCGTGCAGGCGCATCTCGCTGCCGATGACGAGGTGGAACTTGTGTCCCTTCGCCGCATGGTGGGCCCGCACCGCGCCCGCCAGCGAACATTCGTCGGTGATCGCCAGCGCGCTGTAGCCGAGGGCGACCGCGCGCTCGACCAGTTCTTCAGGATGCGAGGCGCCGCGCAGGAAACTGAAGTTGCTGAGGCAGTGGAGCTCGGCGTAGTCGGGCAGGCCGATGCGCGGCGGGGAGGATGGAGGCGACGACATGGCGGACGGTGATCCACATCAGGCGTGACGACGCCACGGTGGCCTTTGCGGCCTGCCTCAGCGCATGGCCGCCTGGTGCCGGGCCGGCACCAGGTATTGCGCGACCGGCATGCAGACGCGGGGCGGCAGGTCGTCGTGGCCGATGCGGTAGGGGCTCGCAGCTTCGGACTGGCCCTCGTCGCCGCCTCCGTCGTCGTCGTCGTCATGGAAGGAGACGGTGCGGGCCGCTTCCCCCAGCTTCGCGCCCAGTACGTCCAGCCCGGCCAGCGCATCCAGCGGGCTGCGCACGCCCCCGCCGCCGACCTTCAGCACATGGGTGTAGATCATGGTCGTGCTCACGTCGGCATGGCCGAGCAGCTCCTGCACGGTGCGGATGTCGTAGCCGCTTTGCAGCAGGTGCGTGGCGAAGGAATGGCGCAGCGTGTGCGGTGTGGCCGGCTTGACGATGCCGGCCTGCGCCAGCGCTTTCTTGAAGGCGCGCTGGAAGGACTGCTCCAGCACGTGGTGGCGGCGCTCGAGGCCGGTGCGCGGGTCGTCGGAGAGCTTGTCTTGCGGGAAGACCCAGAACCACGTCCACGAGGACGCCGCGCGCGGGTATTTGCGCGCCAGGGCATGCGGCATGTGCACGCCGCCCCGGCCGGCATCGCGGTCGCGCTGCCAGTGCTGGCGGGCCGCATCCATCTGCTCGCGCAGGGCCGGGATCAGCGCGGCCGGCAGCATCACCACGCGGTCCTTGGCGCCCTTGCCTTCTCGGACGACGATGGCGCGGCGGGAGAAGTCGACGTCTTTCACGCGCAGGCGCACGCCTTCCATGATGCGCATGCCGGTGCCGTAGAGCAGTTGCCCCATGAGCCGATGCGCGGGCGGCAACTGGCCGAGCACACGCACCACCTCGTCATGCGTGAGCACCACGGGCAGGCGCACGCGGTCTTTCGGGCGGCCGATCTCGTTCATCCACGGGAGGTCCTGGCCGAGCACCTTTTGATAGAGGAAGAGCAAGGCCGACAAGGCCTGCTTGTGCGTGGCCGCCGCAACCTTGCGCTCGTTGGCCAGCCACGAGAGAAAGCTCTCGACCTCGGGCCCCGCCATCTCGGCCGGATGGCGCATGCCATGGAAGCGCACGTACATGCTGACCCAGTGCACATACGCGCCTTCGGTGCGGATGCTGTAGTGCAGGTAGCGGATGCGCTCGCGGAGCTGGTCGAGCAGGCGGGTGGCATGCAGAGGGGGCAGGGAGTGGGAGGGGGACATGCTGGCAAGCAGGTGGAGGCGGCGGCTGTATATTTATACAGTATTTGTCACCTCGTCGCCAACCAAGCTTCACCGATGAACACCGAGGCCGATCGCATCAGACATCGTGTTGCGAAGACTTTGTCTCCTTCCGACCGCGGCGCCAAGGGGCTCGCGGAGCGCTATGGGGACACGCTGGTCTGCGTTCGTCACCGCGTCGACGAGACACGGCGCGTCCGCTTCGTGACGGTGGAGCTTGTCGTCGAGCGCAAGCGCATCAAACCGCGCTCCGACAAGATGGTCCGGGTCCACCTCGAACCGCATGAGCGGCAGCTCCGCTCATTGGCGCTCAAGGCGGGGGCCC
>DASWSY010000758.1:0-2450 GCA_036402415.1 Rhizobacter sp.
AAGCCCAGATCTCCGGTGACGTGATCCGCATCGGCTTCATCACCGACATCTCGGGCCTTTACTCCGACATCGACGGCCCGGCCGGCGCCGACATGATCCGCCAGGCCGTGGCCGACATGGGGGGTGCCATCAACGGCAAGAAGATCGAGGTGCTGGTGGCCGACCACCAGAACAAGGCCGACATCGCGAGCTCGAAGGCCCGCGAGTGGTTCGACCAGCAAGGCCTCGACCTCCTGATCGGCGGCACCAACTCCGGTGCGAGCCTGGCCATGGCCGGCATCGCCGCCGAAAAGAAGAAGCCCTTCATCGCCGTGGGCGCTGCCGCCTCGGCCCTGACCAACGAACGCTGCACGCCCTACACCGTACACTGGGCCTACGACACCGTGGCGCTCGCCAAGGGCACCGGCAACGCGGTCGTGAAGGCCGGTGGCAAGAGCTGGTATTTCCTGACGGCTGACTACGCGTTCGGCTCGGCGCTGCAGACCGACACCTCGGCGGTCGTCAAGGCCGCCGGCGGCAACGTGATCGGCTCGGTGCGCCACCCGCTGTCGGCAAGCGACTTCTCGTCGTTCCTGCTTCAGGCGCAGACCAGCAAGGCCGACATCCTCGGTCTCGCCAATGCCGGCGGCGACATGATCAACGCGGTGAAGGCCGCCAACGAGTTCGGCGTCACCAAGACGATGAAGCTCGCTGGCCTCCTGATGTTCATCAACGACGTGCATTCGCTCGGCCTCAAGACAGCGCAGGGCATGTACCTCACCGACAGCTGGTACTGGAACCAGGACGCCGACACCCGCGCCTGGAGCCGCAAGTTCTTCGACAAGTTCAAGCGCATGCCCTCGTCGATCCAGGCCGCCGACTACTCGGCCGCGCTGCAGTACCTGAATGCCGTCAAGGCCACCGGCACCGACGACGCCGACAAGGTGCTCGCCCACATGAAGAAGACGCCGATCAACGACGTGTTCGCCAAGGGCGGCCGCATCCGCGAAGACGGCCGCATGGTGCACGACATGTACCTGATGCAGGTCAAGACGCCGGCCCAGTCGAAGGAGCCGTGGGACTACTACAACGTCGTTGAGACCATCAAGGGTGACGCGGCGTGGACCACGAAGGCCGAGACGCGCTGCGCCCTCTGGAAATAAGCCCCCTCGTCATTCCCGCGAAAGCGGGAATCCACGCCGTGCTCCATCGTGGATCCCCGCCTCCGCGGGGATGACGGTTTCGACTGATGTCGCGTCATGACTGAAATCTTTGGTATTCCCATCCAGGCCTTCATGGGCCAGCTCATGCTGGGCCTGGTGAACGGCTCGTTCTACGCCATGCTGAGCCTCGGCCTGGCGGTGATCTTCGGCCTGCTCGGCATCGTGAACTTCGCGCACGGCGCGCTGTACATGATCGGCGCCTACGTGGCCTGGTTCGCGCTCGAGGCCTTGGGCATCAACTACTGGATGGCGCTGGTGCTCGCGCCGCTGGTGGTGGGGGCGCTCGGCCTCGTGATCGAGCGCACGCTGCTCAAGCACCTCTACAAGCTCGACCCGATCTACGGGCTGTTGCTCACCTTCGGCCTCGCGCTGATCTTCGAAGGTGTGTTCCGCGAGCAGTACGGCGTGTCGGGGCAGTCCTACCCGGTGCCCGAGGCGCTGCAGGGTGCGACGAACCTCGGCTTCATGGTGCTGCCCAACTACCGTGCCTGGGTCATCGTGGCCTCGCTCATCGTGTGCCTGGGCACCTGGGCGCTGATCGAGAAGACGAGCCTCGGCGCCAAGCTGCGTGCCGGCACCGAGAACCCGGCGCTGGTGCAGGCCTTCGGCATCAATGTGCCGATGATGGTGATGTTCACCTACGCAGGCGGTGCGGCACTCGCCGCGATGGCCGGCGTGCTGGCCGCGCCGGTGATCCAGATCACGCCGCTGATGGGCAGCAATCTCATCATCGTCGTCTTCGCGGTGGTGGTGATCGGGGGCATGGGGTCCATCCTCGGCTCCATCCTCACCGGCCTGGCACTCGGCCTCGTCGAAGGCCTCACCAAGGTCTTCTATCCCGAGGCCTCCAACATCGTCGTCTTCGTGATCATGGCCATCGTGCTGATGATTCGACCCGCCGGCCTCTTCGGCAAGGAGAAGTAACGTGTCTTCATGGTTCTCGACCCCGGCGCGCAAGGCCGGCTGGGCCGCGCTGGCCTTCTTCATCGCGGCGCCCTTCATCGGCATCTACCCGGTGTTCGCGATGAAGGCGCTGTGCTTCGCGCTCTTTGCGTGTGCCTTCAACCTGCTGCTGGGCTACACCGGCCTGCTGTCTTTCGGCCACGCGGCCTTCATGGGCGCGGCGGCCTACGGCACCGGCTGGCTGGTGCGCTCTGCGGGCTTCACGCCCGAGCTCGGGCTCATCGCCGGCGTGCTGATCGCGGCGGTGCTCGGACTGGTGGTAGGACTCATCGCCATCCGCCGCCA
>DASWSY010000759.1:0-4550 GCA_036402415.1 Rhizobacter sp.
TGTGCTGCAGCCGATCGACGACGTGGCCGCGGCCGGCAAGTGGGAGCAGGCGCTGCCAAAGTCGGTGGCGGCGACCATGAAGTACAAGGGCCAGTGGGTGGCGGCACCGGTCAACGTGCATCGGCTCGACTGGATGTACGCCAACCCGGCGGTGCTGAAGAAGGTGGGCCTCACCATGCCTGCCACCTGGGAGCAGTTCGACACCGCCGCGGCCAAGCTGAAGGCCGCCGGCATCACGCCGCTCGCGCACGGCGGCCAGGCTTGGCAGGACGCGTCGCTGTGGGAGGTGATCGTCATCAGCGTGGGCGGCCCGGCCTTCCACCAGAAGGCGCTGGTCGAGCTCGACCCGAAGGCGCTCGGCGGCGAAACGATGCAGAAGGTGTTCGATCGCATGCGCAAGCTGCGCGGTTATGTCGACCCCAACTTCTCGGG
This sequence comes from Rhizobacter sp., assembly GCA_036402415.1. GTDB lineage: Bacteria > Pseudomonadota > Gammaproteobacteria > Burkholderiales > Burkholderiaceae_C > Rhizobacter. The sequence goes on from DASWSY010000759.1 coordinate 433, forward strand.
CCGCGACTGGAACCTCGCCACCGCGATGATCATGAACGGCACCGCCGGCTTCCAGATCATGGGCGACTGGGTCAAGGGCGACATGACGGCGGCCGGCAAGCAGGCGGGGAAGGACTACGTCTGCGCGAATCCGCCCGGCACCGACAACGCCTTCCTCTTCATCGTCGACAGCTTCGCGATGTTCAAGAGCAAGGACCCCGACCGCCTGGCCGGCCAGAAGCTCTTTGCCAAGCTCCTGATGGAGCCGCGCTTCCAGGAGAACTTCAACCTGGCCAAGGGTTCGATCCCGGTGCGCACCGACATGAAGCTCGACAAGTTCGACAGCTGCGCGCTCGCCGCCAGCGACCACATGGCCAAGACGGTGAAGTCGGGCGGCTTCGCGCCCTCGGCCATCCACGACATGGCGGTGCCGATGGCGGTGAAGGGCGCGATGACCGACGTGGTCACCAAGCACTTCAACTCCGACATGTCGTCGGCGGAAGCGGCTCGGCGGCTGGCCGAGGCCGTGAAGCTCGCGCGCGAGTGACACGCACCGTGTCGACACCACCGTGGAGCGCGGCCCGGCACCGGTCTCTTGCAGCCGGCGACTCCCTGGCGGGGGAACGGCGGCCGATGGCGGCCGTCGCGCGCCGCTGGCTGCAAGAGAACCTGTCGGCGCTGATCATGGCGCCGACCGCGGCGGTGACGCTGGTCTTCGTCTACGGCTTCATCGCATGGACCGTCTACATGTCGTTCACCGGCTCGCGGATGATGCCGGTCTACGAGCTGATCGGCTTCGATGCCTACACGCGGCTGTGGCAGATGGAGCGCTGGGGCGTGTCGATCCGCAACCTGCTGGTGTTCGGCGGGCTGTTCATGGTGCTCAACCTGGGCCTGGGCCTGCTGCTCGCGGTGCTGCTCGACCAGCGTATCCGCTTCGAGGGTACGCTGCGCGCGATCTTCCTGTACCCGATGGCGCTGAGCTTCATCGTCACCGGCACGGTGTGGAAGTGGATGCTCAACCCGGGCCTCGGCCTGGAACGCTCGGTGCACCTGCTCGGCTGGACCAGCTTCAAGTTCGACTGGATCGTCAACCCCGACTACGCGATCTACACCATCGTGATCGCGGGCGTGTGGCAGACCTCGGGGCTCATCATGGCGATGTTCCTCGCGGCGCTGCGCGGCGTCGACCAGGACGTGGTCAAGGCCGCCTACATGGACGGCGCCTCGATGCCGCAGATCTACTGGGGGATCATCATCCCCTCGATCCGGCCGGCGTTCTTCTCGGCCATCGTCGTGCTCGCGCACCTGGCGGTGAAGAGCTTCGACCTCGTGATCGCGATGACCAACGGCGGCCCCGGCTATGCGACCGACCTGCCGTCGATCTTCATGTACGCGATGAGCTTCCAGCGCAACAACATCGCGGTGGGCTCGGCCACGGCGGTGATGATGCTGTGCACGGTGATGGCCATCGTCGTGCCCTACCTCTACTCGGAGCTGCGGCCGGGGAGGCGGCATGACTGAGTTCCGCTCGGCATATGCGGCGACCCCGGCCGGGCGGCTCGGCCGCTACGGGCTCTACGCGCTGCTGCTGCTCTTCGCGGCCTACTACCTGGCGCCGCTCTACGTGATGCTCGCCACCTCGTTCAAGCCCCCCGAGGAGATGCGCGAGAGCTCGCTCTTTGCGCTGCCGCGGCTCCTGCAGTGGGACACCTGGCGCATGACCTGGAGCGAGGTCTGCATCAGCGTCAACTGCGGCGGCATGAAGCCCTACTTCGCCAACTCGCTCGCGGTGGTGCTGCCGGCGGTGGTGATCTCGACCCTCATCGGCGCGATCAACGGCTACGCGCTCACGATGTGGCCCTTCCGCGGCGCCAACCTGCTCTTCGGCCTCCTGCTCTTCAGCTGCTTCATCCCCTTCCAGGCGGTGATCCTGCCGCTCGCGCAACTGCTGGGCGCGGTGGGCATGGGCAGCAGCACGGGCTGGGGCGTGATGACGGCCTACATCGTCTACGGCCTCGGGTTCACCACGCTCTTCTTCCGCAACTACTACGTGACGCTGCCACGCGAACTGGTGAAGGCCGCCACCATCGACGGCGCGGGCTTCTTCGGCGTGTTCTGGCACATCCTGCTGCCCATCTCGGCACCCATCTTCGTGGTGACGGTGATCTGGCAGTTCACGCAGATCTGGAACGACTTCCTCTTCGCCGCCACGCTCACCGACGGGCCGGGCCAGACCATCACGGTCGCGCTCAACAACCTCGTCAAGACCTCGCAGGCCACCAAGCGCTACGACGTCGACATGGCCGCGGCGGTCATCACCGGGCTGCCCACGCTGGTGGTCTATTTCCTCGCAGGCAAGTATTTCGTCCGCGGCTTGACCGCGGGCGCCGTGAAAGGCTGAGCAGGTTCCAAGCATGGCTTCTCTCGAACTCGTGAACGTGTCGAAGTCCTTCGGGCGCCAGCCCATCGTGAAGGACGTGTCGCTCCAGGTCGACGACGGCGAATTCCTGGTGCTGGTCGGGCCCTCGGGCTGCGGCAAGTCGACGCTGCTCAACCTCATCGCGGGCCTGGAGCCCATCACCGAAGGCGACATCCGCATCGACCGCAAGAGCGTGAACGACGTGCACCCCAAGGACCGCGACATCGCGATGGTGTTCCAGTCGTACGCGCTCTACCCGAACATGACGGTCGAGCGCAACATCACCTTCGGCCTGAAGATGCGCGGTGCCGCGAAGGCCGAGCGCGACGCGGCGCTCAAGCGCGTGGCCGCGCTGCTGCAGATCGAGGCGTTGCTCGACCGCAAGCCCGGCCAGCTCTCGGGCGGCCAGCGGCAGCGGGTGGCGATGGGCCGTGCGATGGTGCGCGACCCGTCGATCTTCCTCTTCGACGAGCCGCTGTCGAACCTGGACGCCAAGCTGCGCCTGGAGATGCGCACCGAGATCAAGCGCCTGCACCAGCGCCTGGGCACCTCGGCCGTGTACGTGACGCACGACCAGATCGAGGCGATGACGCTCGCCAGCCGCATCGCGGTGATGCGCGACGGCGTGCTGCAGCAGTGCGCCGACCCCAAGACGGTTTACGACACGCCCGCCAACATGTTCGTGGCCGACTTCATCGGCTCGCCGGCGATGAACTTCCTGCCGGCCACGCTCATCCAGCAGGGCGATGCGCTGGGCGTGCACGTGGGCGAGCAGGGCGGCGAGCGCGCCTTCTTCCCGCTGCCGCGCGCCAACGGCCGCCACGCCGACCGCCTCGGCCGCGAGGTGGTGCTGGGCCTGCGCCCCGAGCACCTGGCGCCCGCCGAGGCGGGCCAGGCCGATGCGGCGCAGTTCGAATGCCGCGTCGACGTGGTGGAGCCCACCGGCACCGACACCATGGTGTTCTTCGACTGGGCCGGCGTGCGCATGGTGGCGCGCACCCACCCCAACACGCCGGTGCTCCCGGGCGACACCGTGCGCATGGCGGTCGACACCGCGCGGGCGAGCGTGTTCGACCCCGTTACCGGCGAGAGGATCTGAGCCATGGCAGACACCGAGAGCCTTCTGCTTGTCACCGGCGCGGCCGGCAAGGTCGGCCAGGCTTTCATCGCACGCCTGCTGGCCGATCCGGCGTTCGCCCACTTTCGCGTGCGTGCGTTGTGCCACAAGCGCACGCTGCCGCCGAAGCCGCGGCTGGAGGTGGTGAAGGGCGCGATGCAGGAGCGCGCCGACGTGAACCACGCGATGGAGGGCGTGACCCACGTGCTGCACCTCGCCACCTCGAAGGAAACGCCCGACGATGTGATGGACGTGGCGGTGAAGGGCATGTTCTGGCTGCTGGAGGCGGCGCGCACCAGTGCGAGCCTGAAGCAGTTCGTGCTGGTGGGCGGCGATGCGGCCATCGGGCACTTCTTCTACCCGCGCCCCTTGCCGGTCACCGAGGAGGTGCCGCACAGCGCCTATCCCGGCTGTTATGCGCTCTCGAAGGTGCTGGAGGAGGTGATGCTCGAGCAGTACCAGATCCAGTACGGCCTCAACGGCTGCTGCCTGCGCGCGCCGTGGATCATGGAGAAGGACGACTTCAAGGCGCAGCTCTCCTTCGGTGACGACGTGTTCGGAGGGCCGAGGTGGCGCGATCTGGTCGGCGCCGAGGCGGCA
>DASWSY010000760.1:0-1885 GCA_036402415.1 Rhizobacter sp.
GAGCTCTTGTGTGAGCATCGCGAGGTAGTCAGCCACGATCAGCGCAACTTCCGCTTCCGTCCAATCGCTCCCGGCAATTTCCGAGAGACGCTTGACCTCAAATCCTAGGCCCTCCAGCTTCGCCTGAACGGTTGCCTCACCCCCGGAAAAATCCGACGCGTTCAGGGGACCAACGTCAGGGAACTGGAAACCCAAGGCCACGCCGGCAATGGCCTTCGAATCGGCCCATTCCTTCGAGCGAGGGTTCATGACCAGGTAGTTACTGGCCTTGCCATAGCCGTAGCGCTGGAGAAACGCGTCCTGACCGAGTAGAGCAAACTCGTCGAGTGCTCTCTGAACGGCATCGGCACTAGTCAGGTCAGAAAGTCTCATGCGTTGCCGAGAAGTGCTTCCCTGCCATGAACCATAGACAAGTTGAAGGTGGGCCGCCTATGAGTCAAACGTCGATGTTCGCCGCCCGCAGCGCGTTCTGTTCGATGAAGTCGCGCCGCGGCTCGACCTCGTCGCCCATCAGCATGGTGAACACACGGTCGGCCTCGATCGCGTCGTCGATCTGCACCCTGAGCAGGCGGCGCACGTTCGGGTCCATGGTGGTTTCCCAGAGCTGCTCGGGGTTCATCTCGCCCAGGCCCTTGTAGCGCTGGCGGCCCACGGCGGACTCGGCCTGCTGGAGCAGCCAGGCCATGGCTTGGCGGAAGTCGCTGACCTTGGCTTCCTTCTGCTTCTCGCCCTCGCCGCGCTTGACGACGGCCTCGGCGCTCACCAGGCCCTTGAAGGTGCGGCCGGCGGTGCTGAGGGCTTCGTAGTCGGCACCGTGCACGAAGTCGGCGGTGATCACGCTGCTCTTCACGTTGCCGTGGTGCATGCGGCTGATGCGCAGGATGTGCTTGTCCATGCGCGCGTCGAACTCGGCGGTGACCTCGGCGTTGTGCAACGCGGCTTTCAGTGCCACGGCCGATTGTTCGGCGTCTTCCAGCGTGTCGAGCTTGATCTCCAGGCCATTGGCCATCGCGCGCAGCGCTTCGACGTCCATCCACTTGGCCAGGCGGTCGACCACGTTGTTGGCGAGCACGTATTGGCGCGCCAGCGTGTCGAGCGTCTCGCCTTGCAGCACCGCACCGCCCATGCCGGTCTCGAGCTTGGCGTCTTTCAGGGCCACCTTGAGCAGGTAGGCATCGAGCTCGTGGCCGTCTTTCAGGTACTGCTCCTCCTTGCCGAGCTTGACCTTGTAGAGCGGCGGCTGCGCGATGTAGACATGGCCACGCTCCACGATCTCGGGCATCTGCCGGTAGAAGAAGGTGAGCAGCAGCGTGCGGATGTGCGCGCCGTCCACGTCCGCGTCGGTCATGATGATGATGCGGTGGTAGCGCAGTTTGTCGGGGTTGAACTCTTCCTTGCCGATGCTGGTGCCGAGCGCCGTGATCAGCGTGAGGATTTCGTTGCTGGTGAGCAGGCGCTCGAAGCGGGCACGCTCCACGTTGAGGATCTTGCCGCGCAGGGGCAGGATCGCCTGGAACTTGCGGTCACGCCCCTGCTTGGCGGAGCCACCGGCGGAGTCGCCCTCCACGATGTAGATCTCGCACAGCGCCGGGTCCTTCTCCTGGCAGTCGGCCAGCTTGCCGGGCAGGCCCATGCCGTCGAGTACTCCCTTGCGGCGTGTCATCTCGCGCGCCTTGCGGGCGGCCTCGCGAGCCTTGGCGGCCTCGACGATCTTGCCGCAGATGATCTTGGCGTCGTTCGGGTTCTCGAGCAGCCAGTCGTTGAGCTTGCCGGCAACGATCTCCTCGACCGGGCCACGCACTTCCGACGACACCAGCTTGTCCTTGGTCTGCGAGCTGAACTTCGGTTCAGGCACCTTGACGCTGATGACGCAGGCCAAGCCCTC
>DASWSY010000761.1:0-4292 GCA_036402415.1 Rhizobacter sp.
ACCGAGCACCGCAGAGCAGTCCGGCCTCCGGCCGGACCGCCACCGTCGGGTCGCCTTTCTTTGCCTACTTTCTTTGGCGAAGCAAAGAAAGTAGGTCGCCCGCCGGGGCGAGACCCGGCAGCGGCCTTACGCAGTGAAACAAGCCCTCCGCCAAGGAGAAACAAGACATGACCTATCTACTCGCCCTGGACCAGGGCACATCAAGCTCGAGAAGCATCGTCTTCGACCAAGACGGCCACATCGTCGCGATGGCCCAACGCGAGTTCCGCCAGATCTACCCCCAACCCGGCTGGGTCGAACACGACCCCAAGGAAATCTGGGAAACCCAGCTGGCAACAGCAAGGGAAGTGCTGCAGAAGGCCAAGCTGCAAGCCAAGGACATCGCCAGCATCGGCATCACCAACCAGCGCGAAACCACGGTGGTGTGGAATCGCAAGACCGGCGAGCCCGTCTACAACGCCATCGTCTGGCAGGACCGCCGCGCCGAGCCCACCTGTGCCGACCTGCGTCGGCAGGGAAAGGAACCCACGTTCCAGCAGAAGACCGGCCTCATCCTCGATGCCTACTTCTCCGGCACCAAGCTGAAGTGGATCCTCGACCACGTGCCCGGCGCGCGCGAAGCCGCGCAGAAGGGCGAGCTCGCCTTCGGCACCATCGACACCTGGCTGATGTGGCAGCTCACCGGCGGCCAGGTCCACGTCACCGACGTGAGCAACGCCTCGCGCACGCTGCTGCTCAACGTCAACACCAACACCTGGGACGACGAACTGCTCCAGATCCTCGGCGTGCCGCGCGAGATGCTGCCCGACGTCCAACCCTCGGCGCACCTCTTCTGCAAGACACGTGCAGACCTGCTCGGCGCCTCGCTCCCGGTGGGCGGCGTGGCCGGCGACCAGCAGAGCGCGCTCTTCGGCCAGGCCTGTTTCCGCCCGGGCCTCGCGAAGAACACCTACGGCACCGGCTGCTTCATGCTGATGCACACCGGCACCAACTTCCAGCTCTCGACCAACGGGCTCGTGACCACGAGCGCTGCCCAGCCGACGGCCACGCCCGAGTTCGCGCTCGAAGGCAGCGTCTTCATCGGCGGCGCGGTGGTGCAGTGGCTGCGCGACGGGCTCAACGCCATCAAGGCCAGCGGCGAGGTGCAGCAGCTCGCCGAGAGCGTGCCCGACTCGGGCGGCGTGATGTTCGTGCCGGCCTTCACCGGTCTCGGCGCCCCGTACTGGAAGGCCGAGGCCCGCGGCGCCATCGTCGGCCTCACGCGCGGCACGACCGTGGCCCACATCGCCCGTGCGGCGCTGGAGAGCATCGCCTTCCAGAGCGCGGCGCTGCTGCAGGCGATGAGCCGTGATGCCGTCGCCGCAGGCGGCTCGCCGGTGGCCGAGCTGCGCGTCGATGGTGGCGCCTGCGTCAACAACCTGCTGATGCAGATCCAGGCCGACCTGCTGGGCATTCCCGTCGTGCGGCCGAAGGTGATTGAGACCACGGCGCTCGGCGCGGCCTACCTCGCGGGCCTGTCCTGCGGCATCTACAAGAACCTCGACGAACTGGCCGCGCAGTGGCAGGTCGACCGCACTTTCCGCCCTACGCTGCCGCGCGAGCGCGCCCAGGCGCGCATGGCCGAGTGGGAGCACGCGGTGCGCATGGCCACCGCGGCCTGAGGGCAGAGTCCCCTTCCCCAGGAGGGTGCTCGCGCCGCGGCGCGATGTTGCAGCGCAATACTTCGCCACCTGTCGGTCATGAAGGAGAGGCGAGATGCTCGAAGGCTTGAAACGTGTCGCCGGTCGCATCGTGGGTCGATCGGGCCTGCCGCGCGACCTGAGCGCCGAAGACCGGCTGCTGCTGACGCGCATCCGCGCCGACCGGCTCACCTACCTGTCCGACCGCAAGCTCGTGAGCCTGCTCAACACCGTGCGGGGCATCGAAAACGCCGGCCTGCCCGGTGTCTTCATCGAAGCGGGCTGTGCGCTGGGCGGCTCGGCCATCCTGATCGCCACCACCAAGCAGACCGAGCGGCCCTTCGAGGTGTACGACGTCTTCGGCATGATCCCCGCGCCCACCGCGGAAGACACGCCCGACGTGCACCAGCGCTACCGCGCCATCGTGCAGGGTGAATCGGAAGGCATTGCGGGCGACCCGTACTACGGCTACCGCGATGACCTCTACGACCTGGTGCAGGCCAACCTCTACCGCTACGGCATCGACCTGCAGCGCGACGAGGTGTCGCTCATCAAGGGCCTGGTGCAGGACACGCTGCGACCGAACGCGGCCGTCGCGTTCGCGCACGTCGACGTCGACTGGTACGAGCCGGTGATGACCTGCCTGGAGCGCATCTTTCCGCAGCTCGTGGTGGGCGGCAGCATCATCCTCGACGACTACCACGACTGGGGCGGCTGCCGCAAAGCCACCGACGAGTTCCTGCGCGGCGTGACGGGCACCTTCATGCTCGACGACCGTGCCGGATCGCTCAGGATCACCAAGGTCGATCAACGGCACTAGGGTTTCTGGCTTCGGCGAATGGGTGATGACTGTATATTCATACAGTGGACACCCCGACCAAGCTCGCCATCCTGGCCGACGCCGCCAAGTACGACGCCTCCTGTGCCTCCAGCGGCACCGAGCGGCGCGACTCGCTGGGCGGGCGCGGCCTCGGCTCGACCGAGGGCATGGGCATCTGCCACAGCTACGCGCCCGACGGGCGCTGCATCTCGCTGCTGAAGATCCTGCTCACCAACTTCTGCCAGTACGACTGCCTGTACTGCGTCAACCGCGTCACGAGCAACGTGCCGCGCGCCCGCTTCAGCATCGACGAGGTGGTGCAGCTCACCCTCGACTTCTACCGCCGCAACTGCATCGAGGGGCTCTTCCTCAGCAGCGGCATCATCCAGAGCCCCGACTACACCATGGAGCAGGTGGTGGAGGTGGCGCGCGTGCTGCGCGAGGAACACGACTTCCGCGGCTACATCCACCTGAAGACCATTCCCGATGCTGCGCCCGAGCTGCTGCAGCGGGCCGGCCGTTATGCCGACCGGCTGAGCATCAACATCGAGCTGCCCACCGAAAGCGGCCTGGCCACGCTCGCGCCGGAGAAGGATGCGCCGGCCATCAAGCGCTCGATGGCGAGGCTGCGCGTGCACATCGACGCCGCGAAGGAAGCGAGGCAGGCGGCCGACGCCGTGGTGTCCATGCCCCAGGCGAGGCCGAAACGCGCCCGGCCCGAGCGCTTCGCCCCGGCCGGCCAGAGCACGCAGATGATCGTGGGCGCCGATGCGGCCGACGACCGCGCCATCCTCGCCACCAGCGCGCAGCTCTACGGGTCGTACCGCCTGCGGCGCGTGTACTACTCCGCCTTCAGCCCCATCCCCGATGCCGCCTCGGCGCTGCCGCTGAAGGCGCCGCCGCTGGTGCGCGAGCACCGCCTCTACCAGGCCGACTGGCTGATGCGCTTCTACGGCTTCGGCCACGAGGAAATCGTGGCGTCGGACGACGGCCTGCTGCGCCTGGACGTCGACCCCAAGCTCGCCTGGGCGCTGGCGCACCGCGAGCGTTTCCCGGTCGACCTGAACCGTGCGCCGCGCGAGCTGCTGCTGCGCGTGCCCGGCCTCGGCGCCAAGGCGGTCGAGCGCGTGCTGGCTGCGCGCCGGGTGCGTCGCCTGCGCAGCGACGACCTGAAGCGCCTGCGCGTGCCGCTCGGCAAGGCCTTGCCTTTTCTCCTGCTGCCCGACCACAGGCCGCGCGCGATCGACGACGCGCAGGTGGCCGCGGCCTTGAAGCCGGCGCCCGTGCAGGCCGCGCTCTTCGCGTGAAGGCCGGGCATGTCGCAGGTCCATGTCGCCCTCGAGGGCGAGATCGATTGGGATGGCTTTCGCGCCGCGGCGCGCCGCCTGCTCGCGCAAGGCGTGGCGCCTGACGCGGCGAGCTGGTCCACGGGCACCGAGGCCGATCTCTTCGACACGCCCGCGCCGGCAGTGGCGCCGGCCGGGGCCGACGGTGCGAACGCGACGGTGCCCGCCGCCTTCATCGACCTGTGCGAACGGGTGCGCCTGCACCGCGAGCCCTCGCGTTTCGCGCTGATGTACCGCCTGCTGTGGCGCCTGCAGCACGAACCGGCGCTGCGCCACGACCCGCTCGACGCCGACCTGCTGCGCGCGCAGGCGATGGCCAAGGCCGTGTCACGCGACCTGCACAAGATGCGCGCCTTCGTGCGCTTCCGCCCGGTGAGCGATGGGCAGGCCGAGCCGCTGCACGTGGCCTGGTTCGAGCCCGAGCACCACATCGTCGAGGCCAATGCG
>DASWSY010000762.1:0-2580 GCA_036402415.1 Rhizobacter sp.
ACCATGGCAACCACCGAACGCCGCTACTACGTGGCACTGGCCCGCGAATACCACCGCCGCGCCCAACGCAAGGCCGCGCTGGTGCGCGAGGGGCTGGGCACCGCCCTGGACCCGCACAACGTCACCATCTTTCGCATCGCGCGTGATCGCTGCCTGCGTCACGCCCGCCGCCAAGCCTGACCACCCCCGCCCGGTACGCCGGGCTACCACCACCCACAGGAGCACCGAATGACCAAGAAGACCAAGTACACCCACGTGACCGCGGACGGCGTGGTCGAGACCCGCACCAGCGCACGCCCGTACACCCACGTGGTGGTAGGCCGCCGTGATCTGGTGCGCGAGCGTGCCCGGCTGGATGCCCGCTGGATCGAGCAGCAGCGCGAGAACCACCGCTACACCTTGAAGCAGGCCGCTGCCGAAGTGGGCGAACTCTTGGACGAGCGCATCTATGGTGTGTCGCAGGGAGAGCGAGCGCGCGCCAATGCCTGGCTGGAAACCCACGGCCGCAACACCGAGCAGTATGCGCAGGACCGCTACAACGCCGCGATGGCCGACATCGGCGACGGCATCAAGGGCAAGGAGCAGGTGCTGCAGTGGTCGATGTCGCACACAAACGCGATCAAGGCCATGGGCAGCTGGCTAAAATTCTGGGTTGACGTGCGCGTCGTGCCCCTGAGCAGCGCCCCGGCGGCGAAAGCCGCCTAAGTCACATTCGCTGAAATAAGTTATCAACAGGCCGCCTATGTGCGGCCGACTTCATATACCGGAGGGTAAAATGGCAGAGAAGCGTAAGGACGAGCACTTCCCCGGCGACGCCGCGCAGCTGGTGGCGTGCATCAACGCGCTGCTGGACTTGGACAAGGCCGGACTGGTCGAGCACGGCATCCCGACCATGATCCGCCAGCTGCTGAATGGCGCGCGCACGTTCTTGGGAGAGGCGGTAGAGCAGGCGACGCAGGCGAAGATGCGCGCGGTGCTGGGCCCGGCCGCGGCGATGGTTGGCCAGCGCGTGGACCGTGTCGAGCGCGGGCCGCTGGCGCACATGGGCACGCTCGAGCTGCTGAACACCGTGCGGACGCGCTTGATGATGCGCACCGCCACCGCGCAGGAGGCCGACATCATTGGCGCGCTGGCCGTGCAGGTGCGCGCGCCGGGCACGATCGTGGGCGAGGACTGCGGCGATTGCCCGAATGAAGAGTTCGGCGGATGCCAGCCGCGCTGCGCCAAGGTGCCGCCGCTGGGCCCCGACCAGACGCCGCGCGAGACCGCCAAATGGCAGGCGGGTTACCACGCCGGCGCCGATGCCGTGCGCAGCGAGCTGGTGACCGTGCGCGCCGAGAACGAGCAGCTGCGCGCGCAAGTGGCCGAGCTGCAGGAGCGCAACCAGAACCAGACCATCACCATCAAGACGCTGCGCGAGACGCTGCGCGGCTAACCCGACTTATCCACACCCGCCGGCCCAGTCATGGCGCCGGCTTTGCCGTTTCCGCCCACAGAGTTATCCACAGGAGCCAACCCGCATGACCAGCGAGACCAACATCGAGAACGACGCGCCCGCCACCGAACCGCGCAAGGAGCCGCAGGTGCGGGCCCTGTACCTGTCGGACGGCGGCGCCATCCGCCTGCTGCTGCGCGACGGCGACGAGCGCACCATCACCCTCAAGCACCGCGCCGACATGGCCGGCATGGACCCGATCGCGCACGCCTGCACCATGCTGGCCGCCGGGCTGGTCGAGGCGCACGAGCGCATCGCCGTGATCGAGCAGGCCGTGCGGCCGGAGCTGCTGCGCCACGAGTTCGAGCGCCTGGCCACGCCGCGCCGCAGCTGGTGGCAACGCTTCACCAAGTGGTGGAATACCGGGCTGGGGTGGTGACATGACTCGCACCTTCACCGACGCCCACGGCCGCCTGAATCCGACGCTCGAGGAGCACGAGGTCGGCCGCACCGCGCGCGAGACCACCAAGCAGATGCACCAGCTGGTGTCGCAGCTGCACATGGTCAATGACCCGTTCGTGCTGGAAGACATCCGGCGCGAGCTGCGCGAGCTGGACCTGGCCATGCAGCGCCTGCGCCAGACCATGGACCGGCTTTCCCGCCACACAGGGATGCTTTAGACCCCTTCCCCCCGGTGTGATGCTGTACATTCACGGCATTACAGCATCACATCCGGAAAAATGCGCAAAGGCGTCGTCTACTACATCGAAAGTGCGGTAACTGGCCGTATCTACGTGGGTTCTACCACCCGCGGCCAGGCCCAACGATGGGCCGAGCACCTGCACTACCTGCGCAACGGCAAGCACCATTGCCGCCACCTACAGCGCGTCTACAACAAGCATGGCGAGGAGGATCTGACCTGCCGCGTGGCAGAGCACGTCGAGGACGAGCTTTTCCTGCTGGCGCGCGAGCAATTCCACCTATGGCGTCACGAGGGCCAGCTGATGAATGGCGTGGCCGTGTCTGACGCACTGCACGCCGCCAATGCCGCCAACCGCGGCCGCGTCATGCCGGCCGAGGAGCGCGCGCGCCGGTCAGCCATCGCTAAAGGGAAGCCGAAAGGCCCATTCTCAGACGAGCACAAG
>DASWSY010000763.1:0-8412 GCA_036402415.1 Rhizobacter sp.
CGGGCGGCCGAAGGCAGCAGGCCGGCGGCAGCCAGCGCGGACAGGGAACGTAGGAAGGTGTCGCGGCGCATGTCGTCTCCTTGGGGTGTGGCACGGCGCGCGGGCGCACGCCAGCTCGGTGGTTTTGGCCGAGCTTACCCGCGGTGGAGAAACTGCGCGAGGGGCGGGTCAGGCCGCGAGCGCCACCTGTGAGAGTCCCACGACCTCGGCAAGCCGCTGCGCGTCGAGGAGCTGCACCAGCACTTTCTCGCTGGAGTCGCCGTTGGACGCGCGGCAGTCGACGATGCCCTTCAGGCTGGCCGCGAAGCCGCCGGTGCCGGCCGGCACGGGGTGCAGGTCGCGGCCGGCCACCTCGATCACGCTCAGCACGTCGTCCACGCGCAGGCCGAACACCGACGCCGTGGCGCCGTGGCCGCGGCGCAGCAGCAGCACCACGCCATCGGTGGCACGCGAGGCCTGCGTGATGCCGGTCAGGCGGCGGGCACACACCACCGGCACCGCACGTCCGTCGCCCGCGGGGCCGCCGGCCAGCGGCAGCATGCCCACCACCAGCGCCGCGGCACCCGGGGCACGCACCACCTGCTGCGTCGACACGACTTCGAGCACCGCGTCGCTGTCGAGCGCATAGCGCGCGCCGCCGACCTGGAACACCGCCAGCTCGCGCGCGTCGCGGTGCTTGTCGCCCTGCTGGTGCGGCGTGGTCAGTTCGTAGTCGCTGAAGCGCAGACCGCGCCGTTCGGTGGTGCCGATCTGCAGGCCGACGACGGCACGCACCTGGTTGTCGTAGCCGTCGCTCTTCTTGAACTCGCGGTAGCCGCCAGCCTGCGTGGCCGCGCAGGCCCACATCACGCCGTCGACGTCGAGCAGCTCGCCGTTGCCGTTGCCTTGCGGGCGCACCGTGGCCGCCAGTTCGGGATGGGTGGCGGCGAGCACGCGGCCGCTCGCGTCGACGAACGCGGCATGGCCGCTGCGTGGCCCCAGGATGTCGGCGAGCATCGCCGAGAGTTCGCGCGCCGCGTTGAAGACGATCGCCACGCCGCCGGCCAGCACCCGCTCGTCGTGCTCGGCGCGCACCGCGGCGAGGTACACGTAGGTGTCGCCGTGCTCGTGCAAGGCGGTCGGGCCGAAGTCGCTCACAGCGTACTGCTGCGAGCCCTGCAGGCCGCGCACGCGCTGGAGCCAGGCCTCGGGCACGTGGCTGCCCAGCGTGTCGCCTTCGGCCCGCGAGGCGCCACGGATCACCCCTTGCGTGTCGAAGGCCACGAGCCGGCTGTAAACGGTGTACAGGCCGTTGATGTGGTCGAGCACGCCGTTCATCGCGGCGCGGCTCCCGGCGCTGTCGGGGCCGGCGAGTTCGCGGCGCAGCACCGGCGAGAGCGCCCACCAGCGGCAGTCGTTCGCGCGCTCGTAGAGGTTGCGGTCCATCAGGTCGGCGGCCAGGCGCGCGAGCTGCTGCGCCTGGCGGCAGGTGCGGCCGAAGGAGGTGGCCGACAAGTCGACGATCGCGCCTTCGAGGCGGCGCCGCGTGCGCACCCCGGCCAGGCTCACCTGGCGCAGCACGGCCTTCAGGCGCAGGCGGCCTTCGTCGCCCTGGCCCGTCATCAGGCGGCCATTCCAGATCACGCGGCGCAGCTCGCGGTTGATCGCGTCGGCATCGCGCTCCACCGCCGAGAGTTCGCCGCTCGCGAGCTGCGTGCCGGTGAGGGCGGTGCCGGTGTCGCCCGAGGTGTTGAACGCGGTCAGCAGCGACACCATCGCGAGGGCCCGCCAGCGCGGACCGGCGTAGCCCTGGTAGCCCTGGCTCGTGCAGCACACCGCGAGGTACTCGCGGCCTGCGAAGGTGGTGAGGACCACCTGGCCGAGGGGCAGCTCGGCGAAGCGCGCCCCGAGCGGCACGTGCGCCTCGTCGTTGCTCACGATCACGCGGCGGCTGTCGTCGAGCAGCACGATCGCGATCTGGCCGTGCGCGTCGCTCACGCCGGCAAAGATGCGCTCCATCTCGTCGGCGAAGCGAAAGCGCAGCACCAGCACGCCGACCGCCTGGCCGCGCGTGTTGACGATGCGGTGCGCGTAGCGCAGGCAGGGCAGGGCGGGCGTGCTGCCGAGGTCGCTCGGGCCGAAGGCTTCCACATACGCGCCGGCGGCCAGCGCCTGCGCGGCGATGGGGTCGGTGCTGCGTACCGGGTTGTCGCGGTCGTCGAGCCGCAGCAGCACTTCACCATCGGTGGCGAGCAGGGCGATGTCGTCGTAGACCGTGTACTTGGCCTGGTATTCGCGCAGGCGTGCACGCAGGCTCTCTCGCTGGGCGGCGCGTGTGCCGGCGTCGGCCGCGCAGAAGTCGGCAACGGGGCCGTCGGTTGCGAGGAAGCCCACGTCGGCGGTGCGCTCGTAGAGATTGCGCACGAGGATGTCGATCGCGCACTGCGCACGGGCGCCCAGGTCGTCGCCGAGCGCGGCGCGGTTCTCGTCGACCATGCGGTCGACCAGCCGGGAGCGCATCGCGTCGAAGCGCTCGCGTGTGTTCACGAGCGTGGGCATCAGCGACGACACCTCTTCCGGGCAACTGATGGCCGCGCTGGTCTCGATCATCTGCCAGAGCACGCTCAGGTCGCACAGGTCGCGCTCGGCCACCTGGACGCGGCGCATGTGGGGAAGCAGTTGATCGGCGTGGACCACGGTGTGCTGCCAGTGTTGTTGTTGCGTCGTCGAGTCTAGGCAGGCGCCGCCGCGGGCTGGCGGGAATATGGCACGTCTTTTCCTGCCGTTTCCGGCGCGCTGCGTCAGGAATTGGCGCCGGATTCGCCTTCATTCGGCTCGATCGGCCGCGAAGGGGACTGCCCACAATGGTGCGATCCCACTCTGCCCTTCGTTTCCCATGAACAAGTCGATCGCGAAGCCTCCGGTGGTGGACGCCGCCGTGACGTCCGGATTCGACCGCGAGCTGGCGCAGGCACGCGCCGGCACCATGGGCCTCGGCGAGCTGATGAACCGCAGCCAGGTGCTGGCACAGGAAGGCCGGGCCGACGCCGCCGCCGAACTCTACGAAGCCTGGATCGCCCACACCGTCTCGCCGCTGCTGCACGTGGCCTGCTTCAACTGGGGCACGCTGCTCGGCAACCTCAACCGCATGCCCGAGGCCGAGAAGGCCTACCAGCGCGCGCTGGCGCTGAGCCCCGGCTTCCACCAGGCCCGCCTCAACCTCGGCCACCAGCTCGAGCGCCAGGGCCGCCCCGCCGAAGCCCTGGCCGAATGGCAGAAGGTGGCCGACCAGCCCGGCGTGGAAGACGAACTGCTGCTGCACGCCCTCAACAACATGGCGCGCCTGCTCGAGACGCAGCGCCGCTACGACGAGGCCGAGGCCTGCATGGTCAGGAGCCTCAAGCACAAGGCGACGCAGAACGACGTGATCCAGCATTACGTGCACCTGCGCCAGAAGATGTGCGCCTGGCCGGTCTACCAGCCCGTGGGCGACGTGACCGTCAACCGCCTCCTGATGGGCACCTCGGCGCTCGCCATGCTGGGCGAGAGCGACGACCCGGCCCTACAGCTGCTCGCGGCGCAGCGCTTCGTGCACGAGCGCCTGCCGCGGCAGCAGCCCGAGCCCTTCCACAAGAGCGGGCCGAAGCGCGAGGGCAAGATCCGCATTGGCTACCTCTCGGGCGACCTGCACATGCACGCCGTCGGCCTGCTGTCGGTCGAGCTGCTGGAGCTGCACGACCGCGAGCGCTTCGAGGTCTACGCCTTTTCATGGAGCCGCGACGACGGCTCGCCGCTGCGCGCGCGCATCCGCGCCGCGATCGACCACTACGTGCCCATCGGCGGCCTCGACGACGCCACCGCCGCCCGCGTCATCGCGCAGCACGGCATCGACATCCTGGTCGACCTGCAGGGTCTGACCAGCGGCGCCCGCCCGGCCATCGTGGGCATGCGCCCGGCGCCGGTGCAGGTGAGCTACCTCGGCCTGCCCGGCACCTGCGCGCTGCCGGGGGTCGACTGGATCCTGGCCGACCGTTTCGTGATGCCGCCCGAGCTGCTGCCGTACATGACCGAAAAGCCGGTCTACGTGCCGAGCTGCTACCAGGTGAGCGACCGCAAGCGCGAGGTGGGCCCCACGCCGAAACGGGCCGACTACGGCCTGCCCGAAGACGCTTTCGTCTTCTGCTCGTTCAACAACACCTTCAAGTTCACGCCGGCGCTCTTCAAGAGCTGGATGCGCGTGCTGCAGCAGGTGCCCAAGAGCGTGCTGTGGCTGCTGGCCGACAACGAGTGGGCGCTCGAAAACCTGCGACGAGAAGCCGATGCGCACGGGATCGCCCGCGACCGGCTGATCCTCGCGCCGCGCGTGCAGCCGCCCGAGTACCTGGCCCGCTTCCAGCTCGCCGACCTGATGCTCGACACCTTCCCCTACAACGCCGGCACCACCGCCAGCGATGCCCTGTGGATGGGCCTGCCGATCGTCACGTACTCGGGCCGCAGCTACATCTCGCGCATGGCCGGCAGCCTGCTCACCAACGTGGGCCTGCCCGACCTCGTGACCTTCTCGCTGGCCGACTACGAGAAGCTTGCCGTGCAGCTCGGCACCAACCCGCTGCGCGTGGCCTCGTACAAGCGCTACCTGGCCGAGCACGGCCGGCAGTCGAAGCTCTTCGACGTGCCCCAGCTCGTGCGTGACATCGAGCACGAATTCGAGCGGCTGGCGCTGGAGCACCGGGGCCGCTGATGCAGGCACGCGCCCGTCGGGCGCGCCCGGACGCTGCCCGCGCAAGAAGCGCGGAATAGTGCAGGAATCGCCTCTCTATTGAAGGCACCGCCCCGGAAGCAGCCGCTCACAATGAAACGGAGTCACTCTGCCGTCATCGCCTGCGCGTCGCGCGCCGGCACCCCTTCATGAGCGCACGCCAGGAACCCTTCATCGCCGCGCCCGCAGGCTCGTTGCATGCCGACGATGCCCTGGCGCAGGCGATCGTCTGGCTGTGCAAGCACCACGGGCGCGAGCGCTCGGCCGAATCGCTGCTGGCCAACACGCCGGTGGAAGGAAGCCTCGGGCCCGACCAGGCCGTGCGCATCATGCGCGACGCCGGCTTCAACGCCGGCTTGATCCAGAAGCGCATCTCCGACATCCACGCACTGCTGCTGCCCGCGGTGCTGCTCCTCAAGAACGGCGACGCCGCCATCGTGGTCGCGCGCCATGCCGCCGAGAAGGGCGCCGACACCTACGACGTGGTGATGCCCGGCCCCGACAGCCACGCCTGCAAGGCGACCGAGGCCGAGCTGTCGGGCGAGTACACCGGCTTTGCCTTCGTCGCCTCGCCCAAGCCGCAGGCGACCTCCAGCACCGCCCAGGAGCTGCTGCTGCTCGACCCCAACCGCCACTGGCTCTGGGGCACGCTGCGCCGCTTCATTCCCTACTACCGCTCGGCGCTTCTGGCCGCCGCGCTGAGCAACGTGCTCATGCTCGCCAGCGGCCTCGTCACCGCCGTCGTGTTCGACAAGGTGCTGCCGCACCAGGCCTTCGTCACGCTGTGGGCGCTCGCGGTGGGCGCGTTCATCGCGCTCGCCTTCGACCTCATCGCGCGCCAGTTGCGCAGCCACCTGATCGACCGCGCGGGCAAGAAGGCCGACCTCATCATCGGCTCGCTGCTCTTTCGCCAGACGCTGGGCGTGCGCATGGAGCACCGCCCCGAATCGGCCGGCTCGTATGCGCACCACCTCGCGCAGGTCGAGACGGTGCGCGACTTCTTCGCCGGCGCCACGCTGTCGGCCCTGAGCGACCTGCCGTTCATCGTGCTCTTCGTGGCGATGACCTTCGTGATCGGCGGCCCGCTCGGCTGGGTGCTGGTGGCGGCCATCCCGCTGATCCTCGGTACGGCCTGGCTCATCCAGTCGTCGCTGCGCCGCTCGATGAGCGCCAACATGGCCCACCAGGCCGACCTGCAGGGCCTGCTCGTCGAGGCGGTGGAGGGGCTGGAGGACGTGAAGGTCGTCGGCGCGCAAGGCCGCTTTCTGCGCCGCTACGAAGAAGCCACCGCCGCCGCAGCCGACACCGCGCTCCACGCGCGTGCGCTGGGCGGGCTCACCAACAACATCTCTGCCATGTCGCAGCAGCTCATCACGCTCGTGATGCTGGTGGTGGGCGTGTACCTCATCGCCGACGGCCAGATCAGCAACGGCGCGCTCATCGGCGCGATCATGTTCGCCGGCCGCGCGGTCGGCCCCCTCGGCAGCGTGGTGGGCCTGGCCACCCGCTACCAGGGCGCCCGCGCCGCGATGGTGGCGCTCGACCGCATGATGAAGCTGCCCACCGAGCGCACGCCGGGCGCCAACTACGTGGCCCACCACGAGGTGACGGGCCGCATCGCGCTGCGCGACCTCAGCTTTGCCTACCCGCCCACCACCGAAGGCGCCACCGCGCCCAAGGTGCTGAAGGGCGTGAGCCTCAAGTTCAACCCGGGCGAGCGCGTGGCCATCCTCGGGCGCATCGGCAGCGGCAAGTCGACCGTGCTGCGCCTGCTCGCCGGCCTCTACCAGCCGACCGAGGGCCTGGTGGAGGTCGACGGCATCGACCTGCGCCAGATCGACCCGGCCGACTTCCGCGCGAAGGTCGGCTTCGTGTCGCAGGAGCCGCGGCTCTTCAAGGGCACGCTGCGCGAGAACGTGCTGATGGGCCGGGCCTCGGTCGACGCGGCGCGCCTGGCCGAGGTGGCCCGCGTGACCGGCCTCGACCGGCTCGTCGCCTCGCATCCGCAAGGCTGGGAGCTGGAGGTCGGCGAGATGGGCTGCCTGCTCTCGGGCGGGCAGCGGCAGCTCGTGGCGCTGGCGCGCTGCCTCGTCACGCAGCCGCAGATCCTCCTGATGGACGAGCCCACGAGCTCGATGGACGCGCAGAGCGAAACGCTCTTCCTGCGCCAGCTCAACGAGGCGCTCGGCACGCGCACCGTGGTGATGGTGACGCACCGCCCCGCCGTGCTCGACCTCGCCCAGCGCGTGATCGTGGTCGACGGCGGCAAGGTCGTGCTCGATGGGCCGAAGCCCCAGGTGCTGGCCGCGCTCTCGGGCGCCAAGCCCGCCGCCACCGCCACGCCGGAGAGCACCACCTCGCCGAACGTGCACCTGCATCCCTCGACGCTGCCGGTGCAGCGGCAGGCGAGCGTCTAGTCGCCGCTCCGTCCCGACATGGCTTTCTGGAAACGCAAACCCAAGGAACCCGCGAGCGCCGAGATGGCCTACGTGGCCGACGTGCGCGCCGCCATGGTGGTCGACGCCATGCCCGGCACCACGCTCACGCTCTACCTGATGGCCGCGGTGGTGGTGGCGGCCATCGTGTGGGCGGCCGTGGCGAAGGTCGACGAGATCACACGCGCCGAAGGCCGCGTGGTGCCCGAAGGCCGCGAGCAGGTGATCGCCAGCCTGGAGGGCGGCATCCTGAGCGAGCTGCACGTGCGCGAAGGCGCCCAGGTCTACGAAGGCCAGGAGCTCGCGCAGCTCGACCCCACGCGCTTCGAGTCGGCGCAGAACGAGGGCGAGGCCAAGCGCGTGGCGCTGCTGGGCACCATTGCCCGGCTCACCGCCGAGGCCAACGGCCGCGCCCTCAAGTTTCCCGACGAAGTGCGCAAGGTCGCGGCGGTGGTGGCCGGCGAGACCGATGCCTTCAACGCCCGCAAGCTCGCGCTCGACGAAGCGCTCAACACCAACGCCCGCAACGTGCACCTGCTGATGAAGGAGCTGGGCGTGTCGGAGGCCATGGCCGCCAAGGGCCTGATGAGCGAGGTGGAGGTGATGCGCCTGCGCCGCCAGGTCAACGACCTGCAGCTCAGCGCCCGCGAGCGCGTGAACAAGTTCCGGCAGGACGCCAGCACCGACCTCGTGCGCGTGCAGACCGAGCTCTCGCTGCTGGAAGAGCAGATGGCCGGCCGCGCCGACGTGCTGCGCCGCACCGTGCTCACCTCGCCGGTGCGAGGCCTCGTGAAGAACATCCGCGTGAACACCATCGGCGGCGTGGTCGCCCCCGGCGCGCCCATCATGGAGATCGTGCCCATCGGCTCGCGCGTGCTCGTCGAGGCGCGCCTGAAGCCGCGCGACGTGGGCTTCGTGCGCGTGGGCCAGAAGGCCGAGGTCAAGCTCGCCGCCTACGACTACACCACCTACGGCGGCCTGCACGGCAAGATCGAATACATCAGCCCCGACGCGCTGGGCGACGCCGACAAGGGCACGCCGGACGCCACCTACTACCGCGTGATGATGCGCACCGACCGCTCCACGCTGAAGGAAAAGAACGGCAAGCCGCTGCCCATCCTGCCCGGCATGACGGCGATGGTGGAGGTGCGCACCGGCGAGCGCTCGGTGCTGAGCTTCATCCTGCGGCCGATGATGAAGTCACAAGAGGCGTTCCGCGAGCGCTGAGCCGCTCCGAAT
>DASWSY010000764.1:0-5471 GCA_036402415.1 Rhizobacter sp.
AGGCCTGCAGCGTGCTGCGGGTGCCGTGGCCCTCGAGCTGCGGCCCTTCGATGCGCGGCTTGCCGCTGACCAGCGAGACCGGCGTCGGCCCGTCGGGCAGGTGGATCTCGAACATCACGCCGCGCACCGTCTTGCGCTCCAGCGCCCGCTTGCTCACGTAGGAGGGCAGCCAGCCGCTGTTGCACACCGCGAAGCGCACGCGCCAGCTGTCGGGCCCGAGCGCGCGCACCTCGGTGCGCAGCACTTCGAGTCGCGGCAGGCTGAGCGCGATCTGCGTCATCCACTTCGGGAAGCGCGCCGCCTCGCGTTCGCGCAGGTGGGGCGGCGGGTTGCGCCAGTAGTTCATCTTGTCCCAGCCGCCGATCTCGACCGCGCCGAGCTGCGGGTGCTGGAAGGGCTTCCAGTCGACGTGCGCCAGGCCGCCGCAGTGCTCGTCGCTCCACTTCAGCAGCTTCAAGTCGTCTTCCACCGGGTGCTCGCGGTACCAGTCGATCCACTTGTACTCGGTGATGCCGGCCTCGCGATTCGGCGCCCACAACTCCACCACCCAGAAGAGCGCGCCCAGGTGCTCGTAGACCCAGTCCTGCGTGCCGGTGATGACTTCCTTCGGGTGGTACTTGAAGTCGTGCCAGATGCTCACCGCGGGGTAGCCGGTGAGCTTCTCGCCCAGGGCGCTGAATCGCCGGTACGACCACAGGTCTTCCGGCGTCATGTCGTCGTCGCCGTGCGTGCCCGGCGGGCGCAGGATCACGCCGCTGTGCGTGTGGTAGCTGACGGCCGCGCCGATGTTGGGGTGCCGGAGGATGAAGTCGACCATCGCGCGCACCTCGGGCTCGCTGGTCGGGTAGGGGCCCGCGCCCACCTGCTCGTGCTCCTGGCGCCAGCCGGCGGGGAAGTTGCGGTTGAGGTCCAGGCCTTCGAGGTCCTTGTTGACGGTGACCGTGAGGCCGTCGTAGTTCTTCACGAAGCCTTCGGGCATCAGCCGGTAGTACTCGCCGCCGAACTCGCCCGGCTCGCGCGCCACCATGAGCCGCGAGTCCTGCGCACACTTCTTGTAGGCGCCATGCGGGTCGCGCAGGCGCATGAAGAGGATGCGGCCGTCGCCGTCGACGTCTTCCATCGTCAGGCCGTCGACCGGCTCCTCTTCGTACGGATAGCGCCGCGTGGACGAGCGGATGTGCCGCGGGCGCTCGGCCAGCGCCAGCTCGGCGCCGTCGGGGTTCAGGCGTGGGCAGAGGTAGACCACGCGGGTGTCGAGCAGGTGGGCGATGTCGCGGTCGGTGTCGAAGCCCTGCACGAGCTGCTGCAGGTAGTACAGCACCGCGGTGCTTGCGGTGAGCTCGGCCGCATGGATGTTGCCGTCGACCCAGAAGCCGGGCTTGTCGGCGGCCTCGCCGGTGTGGCTGTTGGTGACGGTGGCCACCCAGATGTCGCGGCCCTCGTGGCTCTTGCCGATCGAGTCCACCCGCAGGAGCTGCGGGTAGGCGGTGGCGTAGTCGAAGAGCAGCTGGGTCAGCGCGTCGTAGGGGTAGAAGGTGTCGAAGCGTTGGGCGGGCGGCTGGGGCATGGTGGCGCGAGGGTAGCGACGGCGAAGACCCGATCTTGCAGCAGGGCCTTGACATAGAGTTCACTCTAGATCGCCCAATGGGTCTTCCTGCAACCGCTTCGCACTGGAGATCCTCATGCACACCGCCCAAGACACCCTGCGCACCAACACGCTCGCCGCCCGCCGCTTCATCGAGTGCTTCAACGACAACGACATCGCCGGCGCCCTCGACACCATGGCCGACGACGTGCGCTACTGGCTGGCCGGCAAGCCCGACCGGCTGCCCAGCGCCGGCGACCACGACAAGGCGCAGATCGCCGCCGTCTTCGAGCAGATGACCTCGCGCCTGAACGGCGGCCTGCGCATGTGGGTCAAGAACACCATCGCCGAACGCGACCAGGTGGCGATGGAAGTCGAGTCGCGCGGCGAACTGAAGAACGGCCGCCTCTACAACAACGAGTACCACATGCTCATCACGCTGCGCGAGGGCAAGATCGTCGACCTGAAGGAGTACTACGACTCCTTCCACGTGTGGGACACCTGGTATCGCCGCGACCAGCCCGCTGACCAGCAGACCGCCTGATGCCCACCAAGCCCGGCACCCTGAAGATCGGCGAGCTGTCGCGCCGCACCCTGCGCAGCGTGCACACCATCCGCTGGTACGAGGCGCAGGGCCTGATGCCGGGCGTGCAGCGCGACGCGGGCGGCCGCCGGCTCTACCAGGAAGAGCACGTTGCCTGGCTCGACCTCATGGAGCGGCTGCGCTGCACCGGCATGACGATCAGCGAGATGCGGCGCTACACCGCGCTCGTGAAGCAGGGCAAGGTGAGCATCGCCGAGCGGCATGCACTCTTCGCCGCGCACCGCGAGCGGGTGCTCGCGACCATCGAAGACTGGAAGCTCGGCTTGGCGTTGCTCGACCGCAAGCTCGACTATTACGGCGAGTGGCTCGCCAGCGGCAAGCGGCCCGCGGTGCAGCCCTACGACATCCGCCCGAGCACGCTGCGACGCCCGCGCAGCAGGCGCTGATCGCCGCGGAGCCTCTCAGTGAGCGCCGCGCCGCACCAGGCGCTCGCGCGCCGGCACATCGCCGGGGGAGTGCATCTCACGCGTGGCCTGCTCGCACACCGCGCGGCACAGCGTTGCCACCTTCTCGCTCTGCAGGTGGTAGAAGATCTGCGTGCTGTCGCGCCGCTTGCCCAGCACGCCGGCGCGGTACAGCGTCGACAGGTGCTGCGACAGGTTGGGCTGCGTGGTGTCGATCTCGGCGAGCATCTGCGACACGTTCTTCTCACCGTCGCACAGCGAGCGGATGATCTTCAGCCGGATCGGGGTCGACAGCAACGAGAACAGCTCCGCCACGGACTCGAGGACTTCGTCGGAGAAACTGGGATCGGTCATCGGCGGGCCATTCGGAGCGGAAGCGTCGCCATTTTAGGAGCGCCATCGCTCGCATGGCCCTTCAGCGCCCCTCTTGTTCCATCTGCAGGTAGGTGTTGTAGGCGTTCATGCGGTTGGCCGCCTGGAAGAGCGGCAGCCCGCTGTAGCGCGACCAGTCCGTGCGCGCATAGGCTTCGTCGAAGGGCTCCATGTTGCGCGCGGCCTCACCCATGGTCGTGCGCAGATGGCGCAGATAGTCGCGCGTGAGCACGATGTCGTCGCGCGGCAACGTGGAGGCCGGGCCGTGTCCCGGCACGATGACCGTGGCCTCCCAGGCGAGCAATCGGTCGAGCGCCTCGATCCAGCGCCGGCTGTCGGCCTGCCCGACGAACGGGATGCGGTTGCGGAACACCAGGTCACCGGCGAAGAGCACCCGACTCGACGGCGCATAGACCACCAGGTCTTCATGCGTGTGCGAGGGGCCGACGTGCCGCACGACGAATTCGCTGCGGCCGATGGCCAGGCGCGTGTCGGCGCCCGACCCGCCCTCGCCCACCCACAGGTCGGGCTCGACGAGCGTGGTGCGCTCGTCCACCCAGGGGCCCAGCTCGGCGCGGCTTGCCTGCAGGCGCAGGCGGGCGGTGTCGGAATTCAGGTATTCGCGCGCCGCCACGTGCGCGACGATGCGTGCCCCGAGCGCACGAAAGACCTGCAGCCCGTAGATGTGGTCGGCGTGGTAGTGCGTCACCACCACGTAGCGGATGGGAAGCGGCGTGACCTCGCGGATCTTCTCCACCAGGCGCTGCGCCAGGGCGGGCGAGCCGAGCGCATCGACGACCAGCACCCCGCCGTCGCCCACCACGAAGCCGGCGTTGGAGATGAAGTTGCCATTGGCCGCCGAGCCGAGCGCCGACTGGCCCTGCACGAAGTACACCGCCTCGGCGACCTGCTGCAGGCGCATCTCGGGAACCTGGGCGCGGCTCAGGCCGCTCCAGCCCCCGAGGAACAGCGCCGCGATCAACGCCGCGGTCAGACGCACAGGAAGAGTCGACATCGGTACTTACGATATATGCGTATGTAGTGATGTTTGGGGCACTATACGCCAAGGCAACCGCAGCAGCAGGAGGCACCGCTTTGCGCAACATCCTCTTTGATCTCGCCCGGCCGCGCGCCGGATCGGCCGGCACGCCCCGGCGCCTGCCGTGGGCGCTCGTGGCACTCGGCCTGCTCGCCGCGGCGGGCGCCGCCGCCGCCAAGGACCCGCAGGTGCTGCGCACGCGAGCGCTCGCGGCCACCTGCGCGCACTGCCACGGGACCGACGGCCATGCCGTCGAAGGCGAAGCGATGATCCGCCTCGCCGGCCTGCCGCAGGATTACATCCTGACGCAGCTGATGGCGTTTCGCACCGGCCAGCGGCCCGCGACGATCATGCACCAGATCACCCGGGGCTACTCGCAGGAGCAGCTCGAAACCGTGGCGAAGTATTTCGCCGCGCAGCAGTGAGGAGCCCGCGATGACCCTGCAACGCAGAACGCTGGTGAAGGGCCTGGCTGCGAGCGGCGTGCTCGGCCTCTTCGGTTGCGCGAGCACCGCCGGCTCCGGGCACGCCCGTGTGCTGGTGGTGGGCGGTGGCTTCGGCGGGGCGACGGCGGCCAAGTATGTGCGGCTGCTGTCCGACCGGCGCATCGACGTGATGCTGGTCGAGCCCAACCGCCAGTTCGTCTCGTGCCCGATGTCCAACCTCGTCATCGGCGGCCAGCGGCAGCTCGCCGACATCACGAGCACCTACGATGCCCTGGAGCGCCGTCACGGGGTGCGCGTGGTGCGCGACGCGGTGACGGTCATCGACCCCGACAAGCGGGTGGCCACGCTCGCCGGTGGCAGCACCGTGCACTACGACAAGCTCGTGCTCGCCCCCGGCATCGAGATGATGTGGGACGGAGTGCAGGGCCTGAAGGCGGCGCACGAATCGGGCCATGTCCTGCATGCCTGGAAGGCCGGGCCCGAGACGGTGGCGCTGCGCCGCCAGCTCGAGGCCATGCCCGATGGCGGCACCTATGCGATCGTGATTCCCGAGGCGCCCTATCGCTGCCCGCCGGGCCCGTACGAGCGTGCGAGCGTGGTGGCGGCGTACTTCAAGAAGGCCAAGCCTCGCTCGAAGGTGCTGATCGTCGATGGCAACCCCGATGTCACCTCGAAGGGGCCGTTGTTCAAGAAGGCGTGGGCCGAGCTCTACGGGCCGATGGTCGAGTACCGGCCGCAACACAAGGCCGTCGCGGTCGAGGCGGCCACACGCACCGTGAAGTTCGACGTCCAGGACGACCTGCGCGCCGACGTGCTCAACGTGCTGCCGCCCATGCGGGCCGGCGCGCTGGCCGTGCAGACGGGCCTGGCCAACGCCAACGGCCGCTGGTGCCATGTGAAGTTCCTCAACTTCGAATCGACCGCGGCACCGCACATCCACGTGATCGGCGATGCGATCCAGGTCGCGCAGGGCATGCCCAAGTCGGGCCACATGGCCAACTCGCACGCCAAGGTGACAGCG
>DASWSY010000765.1:0-2057 GCA_036402415.1 Rhizobacter sp.
GTCTTCGAGCACTACCTGCTGCAGGACCTGGAAACGCGCGCCCTGGTAGCGCTCACGCCCGAAACGAGCGATACGTCCGGTGCCTCGCACCGGGTGCGCCACGGACAGGGCTACACGGTCTTCGAGGGCCGGCACGCCGGCCTGGAAACCGAATGCACCTTCTTCGCAGACCGCACCGACAGCATGAAAGTCGTGCAGGTTCGCGTGAGGAACACCGGATCGAGCCCGCGCAGGCTTCGGCCCGCGGCCGTGATCGAGTGGCAGATGGGCGCAGCGCGCGGTGAGCGCCGCACCGTGACCAGCTGGAAGCACGCGGGCCTTGCGGCCGTGTTCGGCCAGCAGCGCGAATCGGGCGCCGGTTTCGGCGGCAACACGGCCTTCTTGATGCTCGCCGGGACAGGCGGCCGCACCCTGCAGTGGACCAGCGATCGCAACGAATTCTTCATGCAGGCCGTGGGCGCACTCCTGCTGCCCGACACCTTGTCGCAACACGCAGGCAGCGGACTGGATGCCTGCGCTGCCGTATCGGACGAGATGGTGCTGGCGGCCGGCGAGTCCGCGGGCTTCGCCTTCCTGCTGGGCCACGGCGAGAGTGCCGATGCGGCCGAGGCGCTGGCCGAGCGGTGGACGACGCGCGACACGCAGCAGGCCCTGGATCAGGTGCGCGCCTTCTGGGACGAGCTGCTGGGCCGAATCGAGGTGAAAACGCCCGACCCCTTGTTCGATGCGCTGGTCAACCGATGGCTGCCCTATCAGACCTTGGGCTGCCGCATGTGGGCGCGTGCCGGCTTCTACCAGGCCGGTGGTGCCTTCGGCTTTCGCGACCAGTTGCAGGACGCAATGGCCTTTGCGCTGAGCGATCCTGCGCGCTTGCGGGAGCAGATCCTGATGAACGCCTCGCGCCAGTTTCCCGAAGGCGATGTCCAGCACTGGTGGCACATGCCGGGCGGGGCCGGCGTGCGCACCCATTTCTCGGACGACCTGCTGTGGCTGCCCTATGCCTGCGCGCACTACATCGAGGTGAGCGGCGACCTTTCCGTGCTGGACGAGGTCGTGCCCTTCATCGAAGGCGCGGCGATCCCCGAAGGTGCCGAGGATGCCTACTACACCCCGGAGACGAGCGGGCGGTCGGCCACCGTCTTCGAGCATTGCGCCCGCTGCATCGACCGCAGCCTGAAATGCGGCGCGCATGGCCTGCCGCTGATGGGCACCGGCGACTGGAACGACGGCATGAACCGTGTGGGCCATGAGGGCCGCGGCGAATCGGTGTGGCTCGGCTGGTTCCTGTGCGACGTGATCCAGCGCTTTGCGCCGCTTGCGCACCAGCGCGCGCAGGACGAGCGAGCAGCACCCTGGCTCGCGGCGCGGCAGGGCTGGGTGCACGCCCTGCACCACGCAGGCTGGGATGGCGCCTGGTTCCGTCGCGCGTTCTTCGACGACGGCTCTCCGCTGGGTTCATCGGACAACGAGGAATGCCGGACGGACCTGATCGCGCAGGCCTGGTCGGTCCTCTCGGGTGCCTCGCGCGACGACTACACGATGCCGGCGATGCGCGCGGTGAAGCAGCATCTGACGGACCACCGGGCCGGCTTGCTGCGGCTGCTGCACCCGCCCCTGGCCGAAGCCGTGCCCAGCGCGGGCTACATTCAGGCCTATCCTCCCGGCGTGCGGGAGAACGGCGGCCAGTACTCGCACGGTGCCGTGTGGGCCATGATGGCGCAGGC
This sequence comes from Rhizobacter sp., assembly GCA_036402415.1. GTDB lineage: Bacteria > Pseudomonadota > Gammaproteobacteria > Burkholderiales > Burkholderiaceae_C > Rhizobacter. The sequence continues at coordinate 1,725 of DASWSY010000765.1, forward strand.
ACTGCAAGGTGACGTGCAGGCGGCCTGGGAGAGCTTCCGGGGGTTGAGCCCGGCCCATCGCACCGCCGATCCGCAGCGCGGCCCGCCCTACGAGATCGAGCCCTATGTGATGCCGGGAGATACCTACGGCGCCGCGCCCTACGTGGGACGCGGCGGGTGGAGCTGGTACACCGGCTCGGCCGCCTGGATGCACCGCGCGGCCATCGGCACCCTGCTGGGACTGGAGGTGCACGGCGAGCGGCTGCGCATGACCCCACGCGTACCGCCGGACTGGCCTGCGTTCCAGATCGTCCTGCGCCTGGAAGGGCGCGAGCTGGTACTGCGCTGGTCGCG
>DASWSY010000766.1:0-11480 GCA_036402415.1 Rhizobacter sp.
TCGACTCAAGCGTGGCAACGGAGCCCCCTCGGGGCGGCATGCCGACGAAGGTCCGGCGAGCGACGACGGATATTTCTCCACCCAGTTCAACGACCGCGGCGACGATGTGCAGCTCGCCACCTGGGCCGAGCGCGCCAAGCAGGTCGGGGCGCAGACGCTGGAGCGCAAGCAGGCCGAGCCGCTCTTCGCCAAGCTGTGGGGGGCCGACCGCTACGTCGCCGCGCTCAGCGCTGACGAACTGATGCGCATGAGCCAGTACCTGCAGTTCGTCACCGTGCCGGTCAACCAGGAGGTGATCGGGCAGGACGAGCAGGGCGACTACATGCTGATCGTGCTCGAAGGCACTCTGGCGGTGGACCGCGTGCAGCCCTGGGGCGGGCGGGCCCGCTTGGCAGAGGCCCGCGCCGGTGACATGCTCGGCGAGATGTCGCTGCTCGACGCCGGCACGCGCTTTTCCGCCTGCACCACGCTCACGCCTTGCACGCTGGCGGTGGTCGACGCGCAGCGCCTGGATGAGATGATCATGTTCGAGCCGCGTCTCGGCCTGGCCCTCCTGGCCTCGCTGTCGCGGCGCCTGTCGCTGCGCCTGCGGCAGGTGAGTGCGCGCCTGAGTGCTCTGTTGTCGAGCAACTGACCGCAAGCTGTAAAGAGAGCGCTGAAGGAAGCATCATGGAAAGAGACCAGGCATCGAAATTCGTCAACGACCTGCTGCGGCTGATGATCTCCCGCAACGGGTCGGACCTCTTCCTCACGGCCGATTTCCCGCCGGCGATCAAGGTCGACGGCAAGATCACCAAGGTCTCGCCGCAGCCGCTGACCAGCCAGCACACGCTCGCGCTCACCCGTTCGGTGATGAACGACAAGCAGGCCGCCGAGTTCGAGCGCACGAAAGAGTGCAACTTCGCGATCTCGCCTCAAGGCATCGGCCGCTTCCGCGTCAACGCCTTCGTGCAGCAGGGCCATGTGGGCCTGGTGCTGCGGACGATTCCACAGACGCTGCCCACCATCGACAGCCTCAACCTGCCGCAGGTGCTGAAAGACGTGACCATGACCAAGCGCGGCCTGGTCATCTTCGTGGGCGCCACCGGCTCCGGCAAGAGCACCTCGCTCGCCGCGATGATCGACTACCGCAACGAGAATTCCTACGGCCACATCATCACCATCGAAGACCCGGTGGAGTTCGTGCACCCGCACAAGAACTGCATCGTGACCCAGCGCGAGGTGGGCCTCGACACCGAGGACTGGGGCGCCGCGCTCAAGAACACGCTGCGCCAGGCGCCTGATGTCATCCTGATGGGCGAAATCCGCGACCGCGAAACCATGGAGCATGCGGTGGCCTTCGCCGAAACCGGCCACCTCTGCATGGCCACGCTGCACGCCAACAGCGCCAACCAGGCGCTCGACCGCATCATCAACTTCTTCCCCGAAGAGCGTCGTGCCCAGTTGCTGATGGACCTGTCGCTCAACCTGAAGGGCCTGATCTCGCAGCGTCTCCTGCCGCGCCAGGAAGGGCGCGGCCGCATTGCGGCGGTGGAAATCCTGCTCAACACGCCGCTGATTTCCGACCTGATCTTCAAGGGCGAGGTGGCCGAGATCAAGGAGATCATGAAGAAGAGCCGCGAGCTCGGCATGCAGACCTTCGACCAGGCACTCTTCGACCTCTACGAGAACCACCTCGTGACCGACGAAGACGCCCTGCGCAACGCCGACTCGGTGAACGACCTGCGGCTGCAGATCAAGCTGCACAGCAACCGCGCCCGCACGCAGGATCTCTCGGCCGGCACCGAACACCTGACCATCGTTTGACCTTGCTTCCCTCATCCAACGGCCTCGATACTTCGAGGCCGTTGGCGTTTCAGAAGGATTAGAACCATGAGCACTCGCAGCTACGACTCCATCCAGCCACTGAAGGTGGCGTTTCTCGGCCTCGGCGTGATGGGCTACCCCATGGCCGGGCACCTGAAGCGCGCCGGCCACGACGTGACGGTCTACAACCGCAGCGCCGACAAGGCGGCCAAATGGGTGGGTGAGTACGGCGGCTCGAGCGACTCCAACCCGGCCGCGGCCGCGAAGGGCGCCGACATCGTGTTCGCCTGCGTCGGCAATGACGACGACCTGCGCTCCGTGGTGCTCGGTGAGCAGGGCGCCTTTGCCGGCATGAAGGAGGGGGCGATCTTCGTGGACCACACCACCGCGTCGGCCGAAGTGGCGCGCGAGCTCAGCGCCGAGGCGAAGTCGCTGGGCTTGGCGTTCATCGATGCGCCGGTGTCGGGCGGCAACCTCGGCGCCATCAACGGCGCGCTGACCGTCATGTGCGGCGGCGATGCCCAGGCCTTTGCCACCATCCAGCCGGTCGCGATGGCCTTCTCGAAGGCGGTCACCCTGCTCGGCGAGAGCGGCTCCGGCCAGCTCGCGAAGATGGTCAACCAGATCTGCATCGCCGGGCTCGTGCAGGGCCTGGCGGAAGCCATCGCCTTCGGCCAGAAGGCCGGCCTCGACATGAAGGCAGTGCTCGGCGTCATCGGCAAGGGCGCGGCGCAGAGCTGGCAGATGGACAACCGCGGGCCGACGATGATCGACGGCAAGTTCGACTTCGGCTTCGCAGTCGACTGGATGCGCAAGGACCTGGGTCTGGTGCTCGACGAAGCCAAGCGCAACGGCGCGAGGCTTCCCGTCACGGCGCTGGTGGACCAGTTCTACGCCGACGTCCAAGCCCAGGGCGGCCAGCGTTGGGACACGTCCAGCCTGATCAAGCGCCTGACCTGATCAGGCAACGCCCGCGGAACCGGCTTGGCCGGGCCGCAGGGTGGCGCCCCTTGGGGGCAGGAGCGAAGCGACTGGGAAGCTCTATCTTGCGGCGGCAGACTTGGGCACGGCCTTCGGATCGATCTCGGCGAGTTCTGCGTCGGTCACGATCTCGAGCACCTTCACCACCTTCTGCACGCCGCTGATGCTGCGGGCGAGGTCGGAGGCGCGTTCGGCCTCGCGCTCGGTCACGCGGCCCATCAGGTAGACGGTGCCGCGCTCGGTGAACACCTTGAAGGCGGTGGAGCTGATGTCGCCTGCGTCCACCAGCGTCGCCTTGACCTTGGTGGTGACCAGGGCGTCGTTCGAGCGCTGGCTGAGCGAGCTGGCGGTCATCACGGCCAGTTCATTCACCACCGACTTCACGTTGTCCACCCGCGCGACGGCCTGTTCGACGTTGGTGCGATCGGCTTCGGTGGGCACTTCACCGGTCAGCAGCACGAGCCGGTTGTAGCTGGTGGCGTTGACGTGCCCGCGGTCACCGAGCACGTCGCGCACGCGGGTGCCGGCCCTGAGTTCGATGGACTTGTCGTCGATCTGCGCGCCGGAGCTGCGCCGATCGGCCGCGACGAGCGAACCGCCGACGACAGCGCCGCCCACGAGCAGGGCCGCGCAACCCGACAGTGCGGTGGTGGTGGCGAGCACGCCGATGACGGCGGCTTGGCGGATGGACGGACGGGTCATGTGTTTTCCTGTTCTCCGAGCAGTTGCAGGTCTACTGCATCGCACAGGCAATGCAGCGCGAGGATGTGCACTTCCTGGATGCGGGCCGTGCGTTCGTGCGGCACGCAGATGTGGACATCGGTTTCGGTCAGCAGCTCGTTCATCCTGCCGCCTCCACGCCCAGTGAGCGCCACGACGGTCATGTCCTTGGCGTGCGCCGCCTCCACTGCGGCGAGCACGTTGGCCGAGTTGCCGCTGGTGGTGATGGCCAGCAGCACGTCGCCCGGGGCGCCGAGCGCCTGCACCTGCTTGGAGAAGATCTCGCCGAAGCTGTAGTCGTTGCCCACCGCCGTGACGATGGAGCTGTCGGTCGTGAGTGCGATGGCCGCGAGGCCGGGGCGCTCACGCTCGAAGCGGCCGATGAACTCGGCCGCGAAGTGCTGGGCGTCGCTGGCCGAGCCGCCGTTGCCGCAGGCCAGCACCTTGCCGCCGGCGGTGATGCAGCCGACGACGGCGTTCACCGCATCGGCGATCGGGCGTGCAAGGATCTCAGCCGCCGCGTACTTGAGGTCGGCGCTGTCGAAGAACTGCTGTTGGATGCGTTGTTCCAGCATGGTCACGGATCATATGACACGGGTCTTGCAGGTCCGGTTCCAGGTGCGACGCGCTGCCAGACTCATTCGGCGAAGAACGCGCCGCGCAACCACTCCAGCGCCTCGCCGTCGATCGCAACCACGTCGAAGCGGCAGGGCGGCGGCGTGGCGAGCCGCCGCAGGTAGTGCTGCGCGGCATAGATCAGGCTGCGCTGCTTGCCGTGCGACACGCTCGCGGCGGCCCCACCGTGGCGGCGGTCGCCTCGTGCGCGCACTTCGACGAACACGAGCGTGCCATCACGATCGGCCATGATCAGGTCGACCTCGCCGCCGCGCGCACGCGGCCCCGCGGCCACTCGATAATTGCGCTCCACGAGCCGCAGGCCCTGTCGCAACAGGTGCTGCATGGCCCGCTCTTCGGCGTCGTCGCCCAACCCTTTCCGGGTCTTCTGAATCGTGACCATCGCTCCCTCGTTGATGCTGCAGGCGGCCCAGGCCGCGGCCGGCACGCAGCAGTATCCCGCAGGGGCGCTGTACGTCGTGGCCACGCCGATCGGCAACCTGGCCGACCTGAGCCTGCGCGCCATCCATGTGCTGTCTCTCGTCGACGCGGTGGCCTGCGAGGACACGCGTCACAGTGCGGCCCTGCTGCGCCACCTCGGCGTGGACAAGCCCCTGCTCGCCGTGCACGAGCACAACGAGCGCGAAGCCGCCGGGGAGGTCCTGGCGCGATTGGCACGCGGTGAGCGCGTCGCCTACGTCAGTGATGCCGGCACCCCGGCGGTGAGCGACCCCGGGGCGGCGCTGGTGGCCGCGGTCACGGCGGCCGGCAGGCGTTGCGTGCCACTGCCCGGTGCCAGCGCGGCCCTGGCGGCCGTGTGCGTGGCGGGCGATGTGGTGGGGCAGGGCTTCGTCTTCGTCGGCTTCCTGCCGACCAAGGGCGGCGAGCGCGCCCAGGCGCTCTCGGGGGTGGCCGCGCGGGCCGAGACGCAGGTGCTGTTCGAGGCGCCCCATCGCATCGAGGCCTTGCTGAACGGGCTGGCACACCACTGCCCGCAGCGCTGCGTCACGGTCTGTCGCGAGCTCACCAAGCAGTTCGAGACCGTCGAGACGCGGCTCGCGGCCGAGCTGCCGGCCTGGCTGGCCGAGGACGGCAACCGCTCACGGGGAGAGTTCGTGCTGGTGCTGCACGCGCTGGTGCGCAGCGACGAGCCCGACGGTGCCGACGCGCACGACAAGGCCCTGCGCGTGCTGATGGCCGAGCTGCCGCTCAAGCAGGCGGTCGCCCTGGCTGCCGAGCTGACCGGCGCGCCGCGCAACGCGCTCTACGCGCGCGCGCTCGAACTGAAGGCGCAGGCCGCCGACTGAGGCCGGCGGCCCGCAAGCCTCAGGGCTTGGCCGTCTGCGCGTCGTGCTTCTGCTTGGCAATGTTGGCGCTGGCGCGGTCCTGCTTGCGCTCGATGCGGGCGCGTTCGGCTCTCGTCACCTTGCCGTCGGCCTTGGCCTCGGCTTCGGCGGCGTTGATGCGCGCCTGCTGCTTTTCCAGGCGGTAGGTTTCCTTGGCGTTGAGCTGGCCGGACGCCACGCCGTTCTGGATGCGGGTGTCTTGCCTCGCTTCGCGCGCATCGGCGCGCGGGGTGGCGGGTGCCGAGGCGGCCTGGGCAAACGCGCCGAGGCTCGCGAGGCAGAGGGTGGTGGCCAGGGCCAAAGACTTGTAATTCATGATGGTGAAACTCCTGAAGGGTTGTCGAGGTTGTCGTGCCGCACCTGCCCACAACGGCAGCACCGCAGGCGCGGCAGACACGCCACTCGGTAAAGATCTGTGAAACAGAGCGACCGGGACAGGGTCTTTGCCCACCGCAGCAAAAGGGCCCACTCCTACAATGAGTTCATGATCTCGCGCGAACCCACCCTGGAGCGCCTGGCCACGGCCAGGTCCTTGTTGCTGGAACCCTTCGGGCTCACGGATGCGACGCTGTCGAAGGCGCTCGCGACCATCGCCGAGCACCGCATCGACGACGCCGACCTGTACTTCCAGTACACGCGCAGCGAAGGCTGGAGCCTGGAAGAGGGCATCGTCAAATCCGGCAGCTTCGGCATCGACCAGGGCGTGGGCGTGCGGGCGGTGGCGGGCGAGAAGACCGCCTTCGCCTACTCCGACGACATCTCGGAAGCCGCGCTGCTCGACGCGGCCCAGACCGTGCGCACCATTGCCGCGGCCGGCCAGAGCAGGACGGTGAAGATCACCGGACACCACCGCATCGCCGAGAGCCGCAAGCTCTACGCGCCGATGGACCCCATTGCCACGCTCGACAGCACGCAGAAGGTCGCGCTGCTGGAAAAGGTGGAAAAGCTCGCCCGCGCGAAGGACCCGCGCATCAAGCAGGTGATGGCCGGCGTGGCCGCCGAATACGACGTGGTGCTGGTCGCGCGCGCCGACGGCACGCTCGCGGCCGACGTGCGCCCGCTGGTGCGCCTGTCGGTCACCGTGATCGCCGAGCAGACCATCGACGGCAAGGTGCGCCGCGAGGTCGGCAGCGGCGGTGGGGGCGGGCGCTTCGGCCTCGGCTATTTCCACGACAGCGTCATCGAGGGTTACGTGGACGATGCGGTCAAGGCCGCGCTCACCAACCTGGAGGCCCGTCCGGCCAAGGCGGGCGAGATGAGCGTGGTGCTCGGCCCGGGCTGGCCCGGCGTGCTGCTGCACGAGGCCGTGGGCCACGGGCTCGAAGGCGATTTCAACCGCAAGGGTTCGAGCGCCTTCAGCGGCCGCATCGGCCAGCGCGTGGCCGCCAAGGGCGTGACGGTGCTCGATGACGGCACCATCCCCGACCGTCGCGGCTCGCTCAACGTCGACGACGAAGGCAACCCCAGCCAGCGCAACGTGCTGATTGAAGACGGCATCTTGAAGGGCTACATCCAGGACTCGATGAACGCACGCCTCATGGGCGTGAAGCCCACCGGCAACGGCCGGCGCGAGAGTTACGCCGCCATCCCGATGCCGCGCATGACCAACACCTACATGCTGGGCGGCGACAAGAGCAAAGAGGAAATCATCGCCGGCCTCAAGCGTGGCCTCTACGCCACCAACTTCGGCGGTGGGCAGGTCGACATCACCAGCGGCAAGTTTGTGTTCTCGGCCAGCGAAGCCTTCTGGGTGGAGAACGGCAAGATCCTCTACCCGGTGAAGGGCGCAACCATCATCGGCAACGGCCCCGACGCGCTCACGCGCGTGAGCGCCATCGGCAACGACATGAAGCTCGACACCGGCGTGGGCGTGTGCGGGAAAGAAGGGCAGAGCGTGCCGGTGGGCGTCGGCCAGCCGACCCTGCGAATCGACCGGCTGACCGTCGGTGGCACCGAGTAAGACGGCCGCAGCGCGGAAAACTGCGCTTGACGGGGCAGCCCATGCCCGTGCTACATTGCGCGCCATGCGTTCCGCTTCCTTTTTCTTTGCCTACTTTTGGTTCTCGCACCGCACCGGCGGAGGAGAGGCAAGCGCGTAGGTCACCCAAGCGCACCGCTCACCAAACCGCCGGATCCTCCGGCGGTTTTTTTTTGCCCCGTCAGATCAGCCACCACGAACGAGGAGAACTCGAATGAACGCCAAGTCCAGCAGCGCCGCGGAGGGTTGGTATGCGCCCGTCGACAAGACCGGCCAAACCGACGATGAAAGGATCAAGGACGTGATGCCCCTGCCGCCCCCCGAGCACCTGGTGCGCTTCTTCCCCATTCGTGGCACGGCCTCCGAGACGCTGATCGCCGAGACCCGCCAGCGCGTGCGCAACATCATCGCCGGCAAGGACGACCGCCTGCTGGTCATCATCGGCCCCTGCTCCATCCACGACCCCGTGGCGGCGGTCGACTACGCGAGGAAGCTGCGCGAGCAGCGCGACAAGTACGCCGGCACGCTCGAAGTCGTGATGCGCGTCTACTTCGAGAAGCCGCGCACCACCGTCGGCTGGAAGGGCCTGATCAACGACCCCTACCTCGACGAGAGCTTCCGCATCGACGAAGGCCTGCGCATCGCCCGCCAACTTCTGATCGACATCAACCGCCTGGGCGTGCCGGCCGGCAGCGAGTTCCTCGACGTCATCTCGCCGCAGTACATCGGCGACCTCATCAGCTGGGGCGCCATCGGTGCGCGCACCACCGAAAGCCAGGTGCACCGCGAACTGGCCTCGGGCATCTCGGCGCCGATCGGCTTCAAGAATGGCACCGACGGCAACATCCGCATCGCCACCGACGCCATCCAGGCCGCGGCCCGCCCCCACCACTTCCTCTCGGTGCACAAGAACGGCCAGGTTGCCATCGTCGAGACCAAGGGCAACAAGGATTGCCACGTCATCCTGCGCGGCGGCAAGGCGCCCAACTACGACGCGGCGAGCGTCGAGTCCGCCTGCAAGGACCTCGAAGCTGCCAAGCTGCCCGGCACGCTGATGGTCGACTGCTCGCATGCCAACAGCAGCAAGCAGCACGAGCGCCAGCTCGACGTGGCGCGCGACATCGCCGGGCAGATCGCACACGGGTCGCGCCGCATCTTCGGCGTGATGGTCGAGAGCCACCTCAAGGCCGGCGCGCAGAAGTTCAGCGCCGGCAAGGACGATCCGGCGAAGCTGGCCTACGGACAGAGCATCACCGACGCCTGCCTTGGCTGGGACGATTCGCTCGAAGTGCTGAACGTGCTCAGCGACGCCGTCAAAGCGCGGCGCGGCTGAAACGACAACACATCTACTCGGAATTGCGGGCCAGGCGCTCGCTCTTCCAGTAGACGTCGTCGCCGCCCAGCCCGTCGAGGTTGGCGCGGTTGAGCACGCGGGCCAGCACGAAGAGCAGGTCGGACAGGCGGTTGAGGTACTGGCGCGGCTCGGCACGCACCGTCTCGCTGGCCGCGAGCGACACCACCGCCCGCTCCGCACGCCGTGCGACCGTGCGGCACACGTGCGCGATGGCCGCGCTGCGTGTGCCGGCCGGCAGGATGAATTCCTTCAGACGCGGCAGCGTGGCGTTGTAGTGCGCCAGCGCCTCGTCGAGCCGCAGCACCGCGTCGGCCTTCAAGAGCTCGTAGCCCGGGATCGACATCTCGCCGCCCAGGTTGAAGAGCTCGTGCTGGATCACCACCAGCAGCTCGCGCACGTCATCGGGCAGCGGCTCGGCCAGCAGCACGCCGATGTGCGAGTTGAGCTCGTCCACGTCACCCAGCGCGGCGATGCGCCCGTGGCTCTTGGGCACGCGCGTGCCGTCGCCGAGGCCGGTCGTGCCGTCGTCGCCGGTGCGGGTCGCGATCTGGGTGAGGCGGTTGGACATTGGCTCAGGCGCGCCCGCTCTGCGATTCGTACTCGATGCCGCCGGTGAACTTCACCACGACGTTGTAGATCGCGCAGGCGATCACCGTCATCACGTAGCCCACCACCAGGTAGATCAGCGGGGCGAAGATCAGAAAGCCGATGCCCATGCCGGCGCCGGTGGCGCCATCGGGCGCAAACGCGGCGGCGAAGAGGCCGAAGGGCACCAGGAAGATCAGCGAGGTGAGGGCGAACATGACCGCGGACACCTTCGCGTTCTGGTGCGGCGACAGGCGTCGCACCTGGTGCTTCACGAACGTGCCGGTGGCGACGTCGGCGACTTCGGCGCCGGGGGGGCTGTAGGGGTTGTTGGCGGCCATGGGTTCCCTCCTGTGTGTATGTGGCTGGCAGTGTCTCTTGGATCGATGTGGCAGTGGCACCGGGGTGCCCGACGCATGGTATCGGCGCGGTGTGCTTACAGCAACCCGGCGCGCTTCACTGCGTGGTAGCGGTTGACCAGCGCCACCGCGAGTGCATCGGGCTCCACGTCGACCGACAGCGCGTCGTTGCCGACCGTGCGGGCGAAGGCGTCGTGGCGGGCCTGGTCGAAGAGGTGCGCGGCGGCAACCTCCACCGCGTGCCGGTCCTCGGTGATCGGCTGCGTGGCAAGCTCGCGCAGCACGCGCTCGCGCAGGCTTGCCACCATCACGAGGTGGCGGCTGCGCAGCAGCTTGAGCGCGGGCTGCAGCTCGGCGGCGTCTTCGTCGCGGAAGTTGGTGAGCAGGATCACCAGCGCCCGCTTGGGCTGCACCTTCAGCAGTGACTCGGCAGCGGCGAGATAGTCGGAGTGGGTCGCGCTCGGCTCGATGTCGTAGAGGCGCGCCATCAGCGCATTGAGCGTGGCGCTGCCCTTGCGCGGCGCGAAGCGGCGCCCCTGCCCGGGCGCATGGCCGAAGGTGAGGGCGCCCACCTCGTCGCCTTCCTTCAGCGCCACGTAGCTCAGCAGCATCAGCGCGTTCAGCGCCTGGTCGAAGTGGCTGCCGTCGCGGCGGGTGCTGCCGGCGCCGTCGTCGGCTCGCATGCGCCGGCCGCAGTCGAGCAGGAAGATCACCCGCTGGTCGCGTTCGTCCTGGAACTCGCGCACGATGGGCTTCTGGTGGCGCAGCGTCGCCTTCCAGTCGATGTGGCGGATCGGGTCGCCGGGGCGATAGTCGGCGAGCTGCTTGAAGTCGGTGCCCATGCCGCGCTTCGGGTAGGTCTTGATGCCGATGCTGGCCAGGCGCCGGTCGCCCGCCAGCCAGGCATAACGCGCGACGGCCGCGAAGTTCGGGTAAACGTGCAGCCGCTGCGCCTGGCCCACGGTGCGCAAGAGTTCGACGCTGCCGCCGCGCGAGCGCAGCCGCAGTTGTGTGGCGCCGAGCGCCACCGGCCCGCGCCGCTGCGGCGTCACGGTGTAGTGCAGCTCGAGCCTCTTGCCCGCCGGCAGGCGCACGTGCTGCGGCAGGCCGTCGAAGGCGAGCTGCGGGTCGACCTCGTCGAACACTGCGACGCGCCAGTGCCACGGCCCGTCGTTCACCAGCGTGAGCGTGAGCACGCGCGGCACGCCGAGCGCCAGCGCATCGGGCAGGGTGCGCACGATGGCAAGCGGTGCGCGCCGCCAGGCTCGCAGCGTGAGCGCCACGTCGAGCGCGACCCACAGCAGCCCCGCCAGCACCAGCGCGCCGCAGGCGAGGCTCACCGCGGCGAGCGGCGCGCCCGCCAGCAGCGCCGCGGCGCCCGCGATCGTGGCGCCGGCCAGGGCCAGCACCGAGGCGCGGCTGGGGATCAGCGGCAGCATGTGCGGCGTGGGTGTCAGAGGCGCGGGGCCTCGACGCTGTCGAGCACGCCGTCCAGCAGCTCGCCCACGCTGCGGCCCTCGAGCTGCGCATCGGGCGCGAGCAGCACCCGGTGGCGCAGCGCGGGCAGGGCGTGCTGCTTGATGTCGTCGGGCGTGACGAAATCGCGGTTGCGCATCATCGCGGTCGCCCGTGCGGCACGCACCAGGGCGATGGCCGCGCGCGGGCCGGCGCCGCTCGCCAGGCCCGGCCAGTTGCGGGTTGTGCGTACCAGGCGCACGGCGTAGTCGATCACCTTG
>DASWSY010000767.1:0-6155 GCA_036402415.1 Rhizobacter sp.
GCACGGGTGGCGACGCAGTTCGCGCATCGCCGGCCGGCCGAGGTGACCCGCCATCTCCTGCCGCAGCTCGCGGCGATGAACTTCGTGCTCGACGACGTGCTCGACGGCGGCGTCAACGACTCGCTCAACCTCGACAGCCACGGCAAGGCGCTGTCCTTCCTGCTGCTGGAGTTGACGGTGCTGCTGCCGCCCGCGCTGCAGCGCTTCACCGTCGGCCCTCCCGACCGCGACTGATCACTGATTCACATGACAAACCCTGGAGACAAGACCATGACGCGTTGGACCTTCGCCCTCAACCTCACCCGTCGGACCGCACTGCTTGCCACGACCCTCGTCGCCTTCGGCGCCGCGCACGCGCAGAGCTACCCCACGAAGCCCGTCACCTTCGTCGTGCCCTTCGCGGCCGGCAGCGCCACCGACCAGCTCGCGCGGGCGATCGGCGAGTCCTTCACCGAGCAGACCAAGCAGCCGGTCGTGGTCGACAACAAGGCCGGCGCGAGCGGCATGATCGCGGCCCAGCAGGCGGCCCGCGCGCCGGCCGACGGCTACACGGTGCTCATCACCACCAACACCACGCATGCGGCCAACGAGCACCTGTACAAGAAGCTCTCGTACGACCCGGTGAAGGACTTCATGCCCGTGACCGGCCTCGGCAAGGGCGGGCAGGTGATGGTGGTCAACAACGCCTCGCCCTTCAAGAGCGTGGGCGAGCTGGTGGCCTTCGCGCGCCAGAACCCCGGCAAGCTCGCCTTCGGCAGCGGCAGCTCGTCGAGCCGCGTGGCCGGCGAGATGCTCAAGCAGCTCGCGGGCGTGGACATCCTGCACGTGCCCTACAAGAGCAACCCGCTGGCCATCACCGACCTGCTGGGCGGCCAGATCGACCTCATGATCACCGACACCGCCACCGGCGTGCCGCAGGTCAAGGCGGGCAAGCTGCGCGCGCTCGGCTATTCCACGCAGAAGCGCAGCGCGCAACTGCCCGACGTGCCCACCATCGCCGAAGCCGGCGTGAAGGGCTACGACATGGGCTACTGGTTCGCGGCCTACGTGCCGGCTGGCACGCCGCCCGCGGTGGTGTCGCGCCTCAACGCGATCCTGGTGCAGGCCACCAAGGGCGCGGCGGCGAAGAGCTTCTACGAGAACGGTGGCAGCGAGGCCTGGACCACCACGCCGCAGGAGCTTGCGAAGTTCCAGGCCGAGGAAACGCTGAAGTGGGGCAAGGTGATCAAGGCCGCCGGCATCGAGGCCGAGTGAGCACGGTCCGCCGCTTCCATCCGCTGATCCCGGCGCTTCGCGCGCCTTTCGAAACCACCCATCCACCGCACGTCGACGGCGAGCGCACGCCGTCGCGGGCGGAGCCTTGCCCTCACACATTGCGCCAGGAGACAAGACCATGACCTCTTTGCCTTCGCGCTCGCTGCGCGGACGCCGCACGCACGGGCGCGGCTTGCTTGTCGTACCGCTCGCCGGCCTGCTCGCCGCCTGTGGCGGCGGTGGCGACAGCGCGCCGCCCGCGGTTGCCACGCCGCTCGCCTGCGAGGCCTCGGCGCTCGCGTCGGTCGGCCTGCGCGATGCCGCGCTGGTGTCGGCTGCACCGGTGGCCGCCGGCAGCTACACACCGCCCGGCGCCGGCCAGCAGGCCAACCTGCCGGCCTTCTGCCGCATGACGGCGCGCGCCACGCCCACCGCCGATTCGCTCATCAACTTCGAGGTGTGGGTGCCGAGCGGCACGGCCTGGAACGGCAAGATGGTGGTCACCGGCAACGGCGGCTACAGCCCGTCGCTCAACTACGGCGACATGGCCTATGCGATGCGGCAGGGCTACGCGGTGGTGGGTGGCGACACCGGGCACCAGGGCGACCCCAACGCGATGTACTGGGGCGTGAGCCACCCCGAGAAGATCGTCGACTGGGGCACACGCTCCATCCATGCGATCACCGCGCCGGCACGCGCGCTGGTGGCAGGGCTGGCGGCACGCGACCCGAGCCGCGCCTACTACTACGGCTGCTCCACCGGCGGGCACCAGGCCTATGCGCAGATCCAGCGCTACCCCGCCGATTTCGACGGCGTGATCGCCGGCGCCCCGGGCAACAACCGCACGCGGCTGAACGTGGAGTTCCTGCACCGCTTCCTGTCGAACCGCGCCACCGGCACCAACTCGCCGGTGATCCTGACCCCCGCCAAGGCCACGCTCATCACGCAGCGTGCGGTGGCCGCCTGCGACGCGCTCGACGGCGTGAGCGACGGCGTGATCACCGACCCACGCGCCTGCGACGCGACCCGTTTCGACGTGGGTGCGCTGCAGTGCGCCGGTGCCGACGACGCCACCTGCCTCACCGCAGAACAAGTCGAGGTGGCCCGCAGGATCTACGAAGGCCCTCGCAATCGCCGCACCGGTGCCCAGATCTACCCGGGCCTGCCGGTGGGCAGCGAAGCGGGCTGGCCGGGCTACTGGGGCGGCAGCGAGCCGGTGCGTGCGGACTACTGGCGGCTGTGGGTGTTCGAGAACCCGCAGTGGAACTGGTGGACCTTCGACTATGACCGCGACCTCGCGTTTGCCGACGCGAAGATCAGCCCGCTGGTCGATCAGACCAACGCCGACATCTCGGCCTTCAAGGCCCGCGGCGCGAAGGCCATCGTCTACCAGGGCTGGCAGGACCCGGTGGTCAACGCCCTCGACACCATCGCCTACTACGACCGCGTGCGCACCTTGCAAGGTTCGCAGGCCGAGACGGACGCCTTCTTCCGCCTGTTCATGGTGCCCGGCATGGGCCACTGCTCCGGCGGCAGCGGGGCGACGAATTTCGGCAACCAGGGCGGCCCGTCACCCACGCCGAGCGCCGACCACGACGTGCTGATGGCGCTCGACCGCTGGGTCGAGACCGGCACCGCGCCCGATCGCCTGATCGCCAGCCGCGTGGTGGGCGGGGCCACGGTGCGCACGCGGCCCTTGTGCCCGCATCCGCAGGTCGCGACCTACAGCGGCGCTGGCAGCACCGACGACGCCGCCAGCTTCACCTGCCAGTGACGCTGCCAGTGACGGCAGCCCGACAAGGAGACATGACATGAACCGAACCTTCCTGTGCTGGAAGCCGATGCTGGCCGCAACGTTCGCGGCCGTGCTCACGGCCTGCGGTGGCGGCAACGACGGCGAGGCCCCGCGCCCCACACCGCAGATGCGCCTGACCATCAGCGCCACCGAAGACATGCCCGGCAGCTACGGCACCGTGGGCCAGTACGAGCGCCTCACCGGCAGCCTCGCCGGCGAGGTGGACCCGGCCGACCCGAAGAACGCCGTCATCCAGGACCTGCAACTCGCGCCGCGCAATGCGCGCGGCATGGTCGAGTACAGCGCCGAATTCGTGATGCTCAAGCCCAAGGACATGAGTCGCGCGAGTGGCGTGCTGCGCTACGACGCGCCCAACCGCGGCAACATCCTCACGATGGTGAACCCGGCCGCGACGCCCAGCGACGCGGTCTACCTCGAGCGCGGCTACGTCTTCCTCTATTCGGCCTGGCAGGGCGACGTGCCCAAGAGCAGCCCGGCGCGCCTCACGCTCACGGTGCCGGTGGCGCGCAACGCCGATGGCTCGTCGATCACCGGGCCCTACCGCAGCGAACTCGTGCCCACCACCGCCACGCCGGTGATGACGCTGCCGGGCGGTGTCTTCAACGGCTCGATGATCCCGTACGAGCCGGCGAGCCTCGACAACACGCAACCCGGCTACTCGCTCACGCGTCGCGTGAACGAGACCGACGCACGCGTGCCCATCCCGCCGGCCGACTGGAAGTTCGCCAACTGCGACAACGCGGCCAACCCCTTCCCGGGCACGCCCGACGGCACGCGCGTGTGCCTGCGCGGCGGCTTCGACCCACGCTACCTCTACGAGCTGGTCTACGTGGCGCGCGACCCGAAGGTGATGGGCGTGGGCCTGGCGGCGCTGCGCGACACGGTGAGCTTCTTCCGTGGCGCGGCGGTCGACGCTGCCGGCACGCCCAACCCGGTGGCCGGTGCGATCACGCACACGCTCGGGCAGGGCACCTCGCAGTCGGGCAATGCGATGAAGACCTTCCTGCACCTCGGCTTCAACCAGCGACTCGATGGCGGGCGTGTGTTCGACGGGCTCTACGCGCATGTGGCCGCACGCCAGACGAACATCAACACACGCTTCGCGGTGCCGGGCGGGGGTGGTGCCATCCGCACCGATCACACCGCCTTCGGCCAGACCGCGCCACGCGCGCTCGACAAGGACTACGTCGACCCGCTCACCGGCCGCCGCGGCGGCGTGATGACGCGCTGCGCCGCCACCGGCACCTGCCCGAAGTTCTTCCTCGGCCTCTCGGGCACCGAGTTCTGGCAACTGCAGGGCTCGCCGGTGCTGACCGATGCCGACGGCTTCACCGACCTCGTGCAGCCCGACAACGCGCGCGTCTACTACTACGCGAGCACGCAGCACGGTGGCGCCGGCGGCACGGCGAGCATCAACTACCAGCCCTCTACCGCGGTGTACCCGCGCGGCACGGTCACGCAATTCAACGACACGTTCCGCGCGCTCTTCATCGCGCTCGAAGACTGGGTGGTGCGCGATGTCGCGCCGCCGGCGAGCCAGGTGCCGTCGATCGCCGCAGGCACGCTGGTGCGCCCGGAGCAACTCGTGTTCCCGGCGATGCGCGGCCTCAGCTGGCCGGTGGCCGGCACGCCGACTGCGATCCCCGACTTCAGCTACCGCGGCTGGTACAACGGCTACCGCGTGCTCGACTACGGGCCGCAGTACGTGCCGGAGGACGAGTCGGGCATCGCGACGCTCCTGCCGCCGCTCGTCGGGCGCGACTACGCGATCATGGTCCCGCAGGTCGATGCGCAGACGGGCCTGGCCACCAGCGGCATCCGCGGCATCGAGGTGCAGGCGCCGCTCGGCACGAGCCTCGAGTTCAACTACGTCGCCGCGCCCGGCATCGTCGACCTCGTGAGCCTCACCGGCAGCTACATCCCTTTCCACACGACGGAGGCGGCACGGCTGGCCGCGGGCGATATGCGCACATCGCTCGAGGCGCTGTACGTCAACCAGGCGGGCTACGTGGCTGCGGTGACGAACGCCGCGAACGCGCTCGTCGCGCAGCGCTTCCTGCTGCAGCGTGATGCCGATCTGCGCATCCAGCAGGCGGCGAGTGCCAACGTGCTGCCGCCCTGAACGCGCGACACGCTCGACACGCGAGGTGCGCTGCGGCGCGTGCCTCGCGTTCCGCTTTGGCGCACCGTACGTAGTTCCCACAAGGGGGCGTCACCGGGTTTCCGCCATCAGCGGGCCACCGTGCCATCCCTAGGATAAGAGTTCGCCCCGTCCCCGCAGAGGGCGGGCTTCCAGGTCCATCGACCTCACCCTTAGGAGACTTACGTGAGCACACCCGCACCTCAACGTCGCCGCTTCCTCAAGACCGCCACCGCCGCTGCCGCCGGCGCTGGCGCCATGGCCGCCCCGATGGTGTCGAACGCCCAGACCACCTCGCTGCGCTTCCAGAGCACCTGGCCCGCGAAGGACATCTTCCACGAGTACGCCAACGACTTCGCCAAGAAAGTGAACGACATGGCCGGCGGCCGCCTCAAGATCGAGGTGCTGCCCGCCGGCGCGGTGGTGCCTGCCTTCCAGCTCCTCGAAGCGGTGAGCAAGGGCACGCTCGACGGCGGCCACGGCGTGGTCGCCTACCACTACGGCAAGAACTCGGCGCTCGCGCTGTGGGGCTCGGGCCCGGCCTACGGCATGGACCCGAACATGGTGCTCGCCTGGCACAACTACGGCGGCGGCAAGGCGCTGCTGGAGGAGATCTACAAGTCCATCAACATGGACGTGGTGTCCTTCCTCTACGGCCCCATGCCCACGCAGCCGCTGGGCTGGTTCAAGAAGCCGGTGGCCAAGGCGGCCGACATGAAGGGCCTGAAGTTCCGCACTGTCGGCCTGGCGGTCGACGTCTTCACGAAGATGGGCACCGCGGTCAACCCGCTGCCGGGCGGTGAGATCGTGCCGGCGCTCGACCGCGGCCTCATCGACGCGGCCGAGTTCAACAACGCGTCGAGCGATCGCGTGCTCGGCTTCCCCGACGTGGCGAAGAACTGCATGCTGCAGAGCTTCCACCAGAGCGGCGAGCAGTTCGAGATC
>DASWSY010000768.1:0-13636 GCA_036402415.1 Rhizobacter sp.
CACCGGCTGGCCCCGCGCGATCAGCGCCTGCTTCTGCCAGATGGCGCCACCCGCCACCAGCAGCGTGAGCACGGCCGCCGCGCCCACGTAGCCAGCATGGCGGCCGAGCGGTGCGCGGGCCTCGGCCGCCGCCGGCGCACGCGGCGCGCGCAGCCACCACGCCATGGCGCCGATCACCGCGCCCACCGCCACCAGCACCAGCGCCTTGGTGGCGAGCTCCCAGGCCAGCGCGTAGTAGAAGGCTCCGACGATCCACGCCGCCGCCACCCCGGCCGCCGCGGCCAGGCGCCCACGCCGCGCGAGCAGCAGGCACACCAGCGCGAACAGCACCCCGCCCAGAGTGCTCATGAACGCGGCCAGCGCCGCCGCGCACAGCGCCCCCACCACCAGCGCGGGATGGCGCGCCCCGGGCCAGGCACGCCACACCAGCGCCGCGGCCGCCAGCACCAGGAGCGCGCTCACGGCCCGCAGGCCGTCGGCGAGCTGGAGGCCGCGTTGCGGCGAAGCGCCCACCTCGCGCACCAGTTCGCCCGCGAGGCCCCCACCCATCACACCGCCCACGAGGAAGCTCATGCCCGCCAGCGCCGCCAGGCCCGCGAGCACCGTCAGCCACCAGCCTGCCAGCAGCGACTCGAACGCCGCGCCCCGCCTGCGCCACAGGCCCTGCCACCACGGCGAGACGGCCGCCACCGCCAGCAGCAGGTGCAGCGTGAACCACATCCGCTCCCAGCCGTGCGCGCGGAACCAGCCCCGCGGCTCCGCCAGCGCCAAGCCGGTCAAGGCCGCCGCCACCGCCCCCAGCAGGGCCTGCAGCCAGGCCTGCCGCAGCAGCAGCGCGAGCCCCACCGCCACCGCGGCGAGCAGCAACGCGGCCGCCGCATGCGGCAGGTGCTGGAACAGGCCGAAGCCCAGCGCGCCGCCGCCCACCAGCACACCCGGGACCGCGAGCTGCTCGACGAAGAGCGGCACCTGCGCCGAGCGCAGCACCACCACCGAGCCGGCCAGCAGCAACACGCCCACGAGATAGGGCCCCGCGGGGTTGTTGATCAGCGGCCCGAGCAGGAGGCCCACCACGCCCAGTAGCGGCACCACCGCCAGCCAGGCGCCGAGCGCGGTGAGCAGCACCACCGGCCAGGGGCGCGCGTCTTCGGCCGGGAGAGCAGCGCCTTCGGGCAGCAGCCCCTCGGCGCGCGCCTGCGCGATCACCTCGTCGACACCGTCATGCATGGGCCGCCTCCGCCTGGCGACGCGACAGCTTCAGGATGCCGCTCACCGTGCCCGCCAGCAGCCCGGCCGCGACCAGCCCCAGCAGGAAGAGCGAGCCGACCTCGTCGCCCTTCCACTCGCGAAAAAGCACCCGTGCCAGCCCGCTCACCAGCAGCGTGTTGAGGCCGAGTGCCACCGCGCTCAGCACGAAGACGTCGAACGCCTCGCGCCGCGCGCCCAGGGCCGCCCCCACCCCGAGCAGCAGCAGCCCGAGCCCGTAGTGCGCCGCCACCTCGCGGTGGAACAGCCCGCCGAGCGCCGTGGCGGTGACCATCACCACCGCGAGCGTCGTCGCGCTGCGCAGGCCCCAGAGGCCTGCACCGGTCACGCGGCGCATCGGCGCGCTGAGGGCCGCCACCACGCAGAGTGCGGCGATCCAGGCCAGGCCGTGCACGGTCAGGTCGCCGGGCTCCACGCGCCAACGGTGGCCGAGGTGCGCAAAGGTCCACAGCGAGATGCCCACCATCACCACCAGCGCCCACGGCGCCCACAGCACGTCGCTGCGCGCGCCCAGGCACAGCGGGATGCCCAGCGCCGCCCACAGCGCGAAGAGCTGCCACGGGTCGGCGCCGGTCTGATAGGTCTGGCCAAAATATGCGAAGAGCGCGCCGATGCCGAGGAAGCACAGCAGGCCGAGCGGCGCGCGCCACGCCGGCCGAAGCGCCGCGCCCAGCCCGGTCGTGCCCACGAGCGCCATCAGCAGCGCGAAGCGGCCCATGCGGCCGAGCGTGTCCCAGTTGGCGGCGATCCACATCACCACGCCCAGCCCCACCAGCGCGGCGGCCACCACCGCCAGGCCGAGCGGCACCCAGCGTGCCCCGTGCGCCGGCTCGTCGCCCACGCCACCCAGGGTGAGCAGTCGGCGCCGCGCAGCCGGGTCGAGCCCATGCGCATCGGCCAAGGTATGCAATGCCCATCGACGGTTCATCGGGTCTCCCTCCTCGTGGTGGCGCGCATCTTCGCAGAGCTGTCGGACGCCTCCCACACCACCCAGCGGCCCGCGCCGACTGACCGCTCGCGAACCGCTTTCCATACTGCCTCGCACACCCATGAGGAGACTCGACATGCCGACCATCGCTTCCGTCATCACCCGCAACGTCGTGGTGGTGCGCCCCGACGAAACGCTGCAGCGCGCCGCCGAGCTGATGAACCGGCTCGACGTGGGCGCCCTGCCCGTCTATGACGGCACGGGGCTCGTCGGCATCGTCACCGACCGCGACATCACCGTGCGCGCCACCGCCTGCAACAAGCGCCCCGACGAGACCCTGGTGCACGAAGTGATGAGCGAACAGACGCTGTCGTGCTCCGAGCACGACGAAATCGACGACGTGGCGCGACGCATGGGCGAGGCCCAGGTGCGCCGGCTGCCGGTGCTGAGCCGCGAAGGCGAGATCGTGGGCATCGTGTCGCTGGGCGACCTGGCCACGCGCCAGGAAAGCGAAGACCTCGACGAGACGCTGCGCGACATCTCGCAACCCGGCGATCAGGCGATCGTGCTGGCCTGATCGGCCGATCGGGCCCGGAGCGTCCTCATGAAGCTGGGCTCGATCTGGCGCCTGGCCAAGGCCGCAGCGGTCTCATGGCAGAACGACTACGCGCCCAGCATGGGCGCGGCGCTCGCGTACTACACCACCTTCTCGGCAGCACCCTTGCTGCTGATCGTGGTGTCGGTCGCCGGCCTCGTGTTTGGTGCCGAGGCCGCGCGCGGCGAGATCTTCGCGCAGTTGCGCAGCATGCTCGGCGAGGAAGGGGCCGTCGCCATCCAGGGCCTGCTGGAAAGCGTGTCCAAGCCGAAGGAGGGCCTCTTCGCCACCCTGGTCGGCGTGGTCGTGCTGCTGGTCGGCGCCACCACGGTGTTTGCCGAGCTGCAGGACGCGCTCGACCGCATCTGGCGCGCCCCGGTGCGCGAGCGCAGCAGCGGGCTGTGGTCGCTGCTGCGCGCACGGGTGCTCTCCTTCGGCATGATCCTCGGCATCGGCTTCGTGCTGATGGTCTCGCTGGTGGTGAGCGCGGCGCTCTCGGCCCTGGGCCACTGGTGGGCCCCGCTCTTCGGGGCGTGGGAGCTCACGCTGCAGCTCGTCAACCTGGTGGTGAGCTTCGCCCTCGTCACGCTCATCTTCGCGATGATCTACAAGGTCATGCCGCGGGTGAAGGTGGAATGGCGCGACGTGTGGGTGGGCGCGGCGGTGACCGCACTGCTCTTTTCCATCGGCAAGTCGCTGATCGGCCTGTACATCGGCAAGAGCGGCATCACCTCCGGCTTCGGGGCGGCCGGCTCGCTGGCGGTGGTGCTGGTGTGGGTCTACTACTCGGCGCAGATCTTCCTGCTGGGCGCCGAATTCACCTGGGTCTACGCCCACAGCCACGGCTCACGCCGCGGCGAGCAGCCCCCCGACTGCCAGATCAGCCGAAGCGTCAGCCAAAAGAGCGAGTCGCCGCCAGTCCGCCCAGCCGCGACGTGATCTCGAAGAACTGCGCCACCGTCTCGTCGACGATCTCCTTCGCCGTCTTCACGCGGTCGATCAGCGCGGCGCTCTGGCCGGCCAGCGCGGGCGCGGCTTCCATGTCGCCGTCGAAATAGAGGCTGCGGATGCCGCGCAGGGCATCGGGCGCCATCACGCCGGCTTCGTAGATGGCCTGGGTGCGCTGCGACTTCAGCGCACGGATGCACGGCGTCGACTTCTTGTTGAGCACCAGGGTGCCGGTGTCCTTGGCGTCGACGATGGCCTGCTTGTAGTTGGCGTGCACCGGGCTTTCGGCGCAGCTCACGAACCGCGTGCCCATCTGCACGCCCTCGGCGCCAAGCGCGAAGGCCGCCGCCATGCCTCGCCCGTCGCAGATGCCGCCGGCGGCGATCAGCGGCACCTCGGTGCGCGCGCGGATGGCCTGCAGCAGCACCAGCGTCGACACCTCCTCCGGGTTCTTGAAGCCGCCGCCTTCCGCGCCTTCGACCACCAGGCCGTCGATGCCGGCGTCCACGCACTTCATCGCGGCGTCGACCGTCGGCACCGCGTGGTAGACGGTGATGCCGGCATCCTTCAGCGGCGCGATGAACTTGGCGGGGCTGCCGGCCGAGGTCGTCACGAACTTGACGCCGCTCGTGCAGACGAACTTCAGCATCGCGTCGTCCTTCAGGAAGCGGATCGGCAGGTTCACGCCGAAAGGCAGGCCGGTGGCGCGCATCTTCGTGATCTCGGCCTGGCAGTTGTCGGTCTCGCCCGACGAGGTCTCGATGATGCCCAGGCCACCGGCGCGCGACACGGCCGAGGCGAGCGGGGTGCGGGCGATCCAGCCCATCGGGGCCTGCAGGATCGGGTAGGTGGCGCCGGTGTGCGCGAGGACTCGGTTCGTCGTCATGCCGGCGATTCTGGCCACGCGGCCGCGCCGGGCGTGTCGCCTGCGTTACCTCACGAGACCATCATCAGCCGGTGCACCAGGGGTGAGGGCGAACCCCCGTGCACGCAGTGGATCTGCAGGCGCTGGCCGAAGGCCTCGGGCAGCTCGCGCAGCACGACCGACGACGCCGCGGCGATCGGCGCCAGGCTCTTCTGCACGAAGGCCACGCCCAGCCCGGCGGCCACCAGACCGAGGGCCGCGGCCGGGTCGGCCGACTCATGGCGCAGGTCGGGCACCCAGCCGAGCCGGGCGCAGGCGGCGACCAACTCCTCGCGGGCCGGCCACGACGACGGCGCGATCAGCGGCACGCCGTTCAGGTCGAGGGCCTCGGCCGTGGCCAGCGCATGGCCGGGCGGCACCGCCAGCAGCAAGGGTTCTTCCAGCAGCAGCACGCTCGCCAGCCCCGACTCGGCCGGCGGCGCGGCGTCGGTGTAGCCCAGGTCGAGTTCGCCACGCTGCAGTGCCGCAAACTGCTCGGCGCTGCGCAGGCTGCGCAACTGGAGGCGTGCGCCGGGCACCTGCTGCTGCAGCGCCTGCAAGGCCCGGCCGACCACGCCGGCGTGCACGGCCCCTGCCACGTAGCCCGCCACCAGCGTGCCGAGCTTGCCGCGGCCCAGGTCGGCTGCGCGTTGCTGCACCCGTTCGGCCTGGGCCAGCAGCGCCCGAGCCTCGGCGAGGAAGTCGCGGCCGGCGGCCGTGAGCGTGAGGCGCTTCTTCTCGCGGGTGAAGAGTGTGAGCCCGAGCCGGCCCTCGAGCTGCTGGAGCTGGCGCGACAAGGGCGACGGCGCGATGTGCAGCAGCTCGGCGGCCCGGCCGACGTTTGCCGTTTCGGCCACCGCGACGAAACAGCGCAGTTGCTGCAGGTCCAGCATTGAGACGCTCCCCGGTTGGAACTCGGTCCCCAACGGTCTTTGGACGCGAGTATCAGGGCTTCGACGGACTGCGGCCGCGCCGGCTCCCGGAACGATTTCACGAGGCGCCCGTGCACTTTTCAGCTTCTCCCCGCGTGCGGATGCACAGCCCTGGTGCAGAACTGCCTTTTTGTTGACGGCGCGCAAGGTCCCGGCAGACCGTTCCCGCGACAGTGCACCAAAAGGAGAAGTGGCGTGAGCGATACAACTTCTGAGCTGCAGACGCGCACGCAAGAGCGGCGCAGCCTGATCTTTCTGTCGGTGGTGATGGCGCCGGTGCTGGCGGTCGCGATCGTCGCGGGCTACGGCTTCCTGGTGTGGGTCTACCAGATGTTTGCCGGCCCCCCGGGCGCATGAACCGGGAGCCCGCCATGGCGCAGACCGACCCCGAACTCCACATCACGAGCCTGGTGGTGCACGCCACCCCGAAGCGCGCGCCAGGCGTTGCCGCGGGCCTCGAAGCGCTGCCTGGCGCGCAGGTGCATGCCGTCACCGAGGGCGGCAAGCTCGTCGTCACCCTCGAAGCCGACTCCACCGACGCGATGCTCGGGCAGATCGGTCACATCCAGCGCACCCCCGGCGTGCTCAGCGCCACGGTGGTCTACCAGGCGATCGAGCGCCTGGAGGCCATGAACCAGTTGATCGAAGAAGAGGTGCCTGATGGCCATCCTGCGTCGTGAATTCATCCGCAACACCGCGGCGGCCACCGCCGCGATGGTGGCCGGCGTGCCGCTGCCCGGCATCGCCCAGCAACCCGCTTCCCCGCAAGACCCGGCCGTCAAATGGTCCAAGGCCCCCTGCCGCTTCTGCGGCACCGGCTGCGGCGTGACGGTGGGCGTGAAGGACAACCGCGTGATCGCCACCCACGGCGACGTGCAGGCCGAGGTCAACAAGGGCCTCAACTGCGTCAAGGGCTACTTCCTCAGCAAGATCATGTACGGCGAAGACCGGCTCACCAAGCCGCTGCTGCGCATGAAGAACGGCCGGTACGACAAGAACGGCGAGTTCCAGCCCGTGAGCTGGGACATGGCCTTCGACACCATGGCCGCGCAGTGGAAGAAGACGCTGAAGGACAAGGGCCCGACGGCGGTGGGCATGTTCGGCTCCGGCCAGTGGACGGTGTGGGAAGGCTACGCCGCGCTCAAGCTGATGAAGGGGGGCTTTCGCACCAACAACATCGACCCGAACGCGCGCCACTGCATGGCCTCGGCGGTCGCCGGGATGATGCGCACCTTCGGCGCCGACGAGCCCATGGGCTGCTACGACGACATCGAAGCGGCCGACGCCTTCGTGCTGTGGGGCTCCAACATGGC
Organism: Rhizobacter sp.; assembly: GCA_036402415.1. GTDB lineage: Bacteria > Pseudomonadota > Gammaproteobacteria > Burkholderiales > Burkholderiaceae_C > Rhizobacter. Next base: position 6,887 of record DASWSY010000768.1, read on the forward strand.
CGAAATGCACCCGGTGCTGTGGACGCGCGTGACCGACCGCCGCCTGTCGCACCCGAACGTGAAGGTCGCGGTGCTCTCCACCTTCGAGCACCGCTCCTGCGAGCTGGCCGACGTGAACATGATCTTCACGCCGCAGACCGACCTGGCCATCCTCAACTTCATCGCCCACCACATCATCTCGACCGGGCGGGTGAACCGCGAGTTCGTCGACAAGCACACCGTCTTCAAGGTGGGCAACCCCGACATCGGCTACGGCCTGCGCCCCGAGCACCCGCTGCAGAAGGCCGCGACGAACGCGAAGGACCCGGGCGGCGCCAAGCCGAGCAGCTTCGAGGAGTTCGCGAAGTTCGTCTCGACCTACACGCTCGACCACACCGCGAAGCTCTCCGGCGTGCCGAAGAACCGCCTCCTGGAGCTGGCCGAGCTGTACGCCGACCCGAAGGTCAAGGTGATGTCGTTCTGGACCATGGGCTTCAACCAGCACACCCGCGGGGTCTGGTGCAACAACATGGTCTACAACATCCACCTGCTGACCGGGAAGATCTCCACCCCCGGCAACAGCCCCTTCTCGCTGACGGGCCAGCCGAGCGCATGCGGCACCGCGCGCGAGGTGGGCACCTTCTCGCACCGCCTGCCGGCCGACATGGTGGTGGCCAACCCCGAGCACCGCAAGCACACCGAACACATCTGGAAGGTGCCCGAGGGCACGATCCCCACCACGCCGGGCTTCCACGCCGTGCTGCAGAACCGCATGCTGAAAGACGGCAAGCTCAACGCCTACTGGGTGATGGTCAACAACAACATGCAGGCGGCGGCCAACCTCTCGCAGGAAGGCTTCCCCGGCTATCGCAACCCGGCCAACTTCGTCGTCGTCTCCGACGCCTACCCGACGGTGACCGCGGTCGCGGCCGACCTGATCCTGCCGACCGCGATGTGGGTCGAGAAGGAAGGCGCCTACGGCAACGCCGAGCGCCGCACGCACTTCTGGCACCAGCTCGTCAACGCACCGGGCGAGGCGAAGAGCGACCTGTGGCAGCTGATGGAGTTCAGCAAGCGCTTCAAGATCGAGGAGGTGTGGCCGGCCGAGCTGATCGCCAAGCAGCCGTCGGTGAAGGGCAAGACGCTCTTCGAGGTGCTGTTCCGCAACGGCCAGGTCGACGCCTTCCCCACGGCGCAGATCGAGGCTGGCTACGCCAACGACGAATCCAAGGCCTTCGGCTTCTACGTGCAGAAGGGCCTGTTCGAGGAATACGCGCAGTTCGGCCGCGGCCACGGGCACGACCTCGCACCCTTCGACACCTACCACCAGGTGCGCGGCCTGCGCTGGCCGGTGGTCAACGGCAAGGAAACCCGCTGGCGCTACAAGGAAGGCAGCGACCCGTACGTCAAGGCCGGCACCGGCTGGCAGTTCTACGGCCACAAGGATGGCAAGGCGGTGATCTTCGCCCTGCCCTACGAGCCACCCGCCGAAGCGCCCGACCAGGAGTTCCCGTACTGGCTCTCGACCGGCCGTGTGCTGGAGCACTGGCACTCGGGCTCGATGACCCGCCGCGTGCCCGAGCTGCACAAGGCCGTGCCCAACGCCGTCTGCTACATGCACCCGGAGGACGCCCGCTCACTCGGCGTGCGGCGTGGCGACGAGATCAAGCTCAGCTCGCGGCGCGGCCACATGAACTCGCGCGTGGAGACACGGGGCCGCAACAAGCCGCCGCGCGGCATGGTGTTCGTGCCCTGGTTCGACGCCAGCCAGCTCATCAACAAGCTCACGCTCGACGCCACCGACCCCATCTCGCTGCAGACGGACTTCAAGAAGTGCGCGATCAAGATCGAGAAGGTGTGATGCCATGACACGACTTCGTTCCCTCCTGCTTGCAGCCGCGCTGGCGCTGCCGGTTGCGGCGATGGCACAGGCCCCGGCCAGCGCCCCCGCCAGCACCCCGGGTGGTCTTACCGACGCCGCGCGCGGCCCGGTGGCCATCGACGGCACGACCCAGCCGCCGCGCCTGACCAACAGCGTCAACGACGATCGCCGCCTGCCACGCAACTACGACCAGCAGCCGCCGGTGGTGCCGCACCGTGTCGACGGCTACCAGGTCGACAAGAACTTCAACAAGTGCATGGACTGCCACGCACGCGACAAGGCCGCCTTCAGCGGCGCCGTGCCGGTGAGCAAGACCCACTACATCGATCGCGACGGCAAGGTGCTCGACCGCATCTCCACCCGCCGCTACTTCTGCCAGCAGTGCCACGTGGCGCAGGAGCCGGTGGCGCCGATCACCGGCAACCGCTTCCAGGGCCTCTCGACGACCGAGAAGCGCGCGGCCACCCCATAAGAAGCCTCAGAGGACCCCACCGTGATCAACCTGCTCAAGCGCTACTGGCGTGTCATCACAAGGCCCAGCGTCCACTACAGCCTCGGCTTCCTCACCATCGTCGGCTTCGTCGGCGGCATCGTCTTCTGGGGCGGCTTCAACACCGCGATGGAAGCGACCAACACCGAAGCGTTCTGCACCGGCTGCCACGAGATGCGCGACAACGTGTTCGCCGAACTCAAGACGACGATCCACTACACCAACCGCTCCGGCGTGCGCGCGGTGTGCAGCGACTGCCACGTGCCGCACAACTGGACCGACAAGATGGCCCGCAAGATGCAGGCGTCGAAGGAGGTGTGGGGCAAGATCTTCGGCACCATCAGCACCCCGGAGAAGTTCGCCGCCAAACGGCTGGAGCTGGCCCAGCACGAGTGGGCGCGCCTGAAGGCCAACGACTCGCTGGAGTGCCGCAACTGCCATCAGTACGACTCGATGGACTTCACGCGCCAGAGCGTGCGCGCGCAGGCCATGCACAGCACCTACCTCGCCAACAAGGAAAAGACCTGCATCGACTGCCACAAGGGCATTGCGCACCGGCTGCCGCACATCCCGCCCGGTCAGGGCCCGAGCGACACGCCGGGGCAGGTGGTGCCCACGCCGCAGAGCGCGGCGGCAGCCTCGGGCGTGGCGGCGAAGTGAGGCTCAGGCGGGCAGCAGCCCGTCGGCCTTGAGCAGCGTCTCCAGGCACTGCTCCCGCACGCGGTAGAAGTCCTTCACCTCGCGCACCTGCTGGAGCACCTCGGCGTTCGCCTTCGGCTGCGCGCGCTTCACCGCGAGGATCATCTTGTTCTTCTGCGTGTGCTCCAGCGAGACGAACTCGAACACCTGCGTGTCGTAGCCGCAGGCCTCCAGCAGCATCGCGCGCAGGCCATCGGTCAGCATCTCGGCCTGCTGGCCCAGGTGCACGCCATGCTGCAGGATGGGTGCGAGCGGGTGCGGGCTCAGGAGCTGCGGGCGCAGCTCCTTGTGGCAGCAGGGTGAACAGAGAATGATGTCGGCCCCGGCACGCAGGCCGAGGTGGATCGCGTGGTCGGTCGCGGTGTCGCAGGCATGCAGCGCGATCATCACGTCGAGCTTGTCGGGCTGGTAGTGGCGCACATCGCCTTCTTCGATGTGCAGGCCGTCGAGCTTCAGGCGCGCGATCGCGTCGTTGCACAGCTTTACCATGTCGGGCCGCAGCTCCACGCCCGTCACCTGCGCGTCGATGTGCTTCGTGTGGCGCAGCCAGTCGTGCAAGGCGAAGGTGAGGTAGCCCTTGCCGGAGCCGAAGTCGATCACGTGCAGTGTCTTCGCCTCGGCCAGCCGCGAGCGCTCCAGTGCGTGCGCGAACACTTCGACGAACTTGTTGATCTGTTTCCACTTGCGCGCCATCGCCGGCACCACCTGGTGATCGCGTGTGGTCACGCCGAGCTCGACGAGGAAGGGCCGGGCCACATCCACCCAGCGCTGCTTCTCGCGGTCATGCCCTGATGCGGTGGCCTGTGGCGCGGTGGCGCGGTGCGTGGCCAGCGTGGCCTTGCCCTTGCGGCTCACCGCGAGCTGCACTTCCTCGTCCGCATGGAAGAGATGCGCATTGCCGAACTGCGTGCCGATGAGGCCCAGCAGCAGCGCCCGGCCTTCGTCCAGCGGATGGTTCTTGGTGATGTCGCGCGTGGCGTGCGTGTAGACCAGCGACAGCACCGGCTCGCCGCGCAGCATCACCCGCCGGACGGTGACGCGCTGCAGGTCGCCCGCCGCCGCGAGCGGCTTGGCCAGCACGAGCCTGGCGAAGTCCTCGCCCGCCAGCACCTCGCCCAGCCGTTCGGCAAACCGCTGGTAGGCCGGCTGCGCCTGCAGCGTGGCGATCGAAGACTGCTCGGGTGCGCTCATGCGCCGATTGTGTCCCGCACCGGACAGCCCTTGCTGGTGCTTGCCCGAGATGAAACGTTTCATGTCTGCGCTAGCATCGCGCCGAATCGTCACTTCAGGAGGCGTCGACCGTGGCCCGCATTCCCTATTTCGACATGAGCCAGGCGAGCGAGCAGTACCAGGTGCTGCTCAAGTCGCGCCATCCGCTCAACCTCTACCGCATGCTGCCGCACGCCGGCGAAGCGGCGTCGGCCGGCTTTCTCGCGCTGGGCAGTGCGCTCTTGCGCGAGAACGAACTCGACTCCCAGCTGCGCGAGATCGCCATCCTGCGAGTCGGCATCTTGAGCAGGGCCAGCTACGAAGTGCACCAGCACAAGCGTGTGGCGAAGAACCTCGGGATGAGCGAGGCCACCATCGCCGCGCTCGAAGTCGGCGCCGACACCTCGGTGCTCACGCCCGACGAGCGGCTGGTGCTCGAGTTCACCGACGTGGTGTTCCGCGACGTGAAGGCCCCCGATGCCTTGTTCAAGCAGGTCGCCGAACGCTTCGGCCACCGCCAGACCGCCGAGCTGGTGTTGACCATCGGCTTCTACATGCTGGTCAGCCGCTTCCTCGAGAACTTCGAGGTCGACATCGAAGCCCCCGGCACCATCAAGTGAGAGGCCGCACTCCATGAACCTCGCCCCCACCGACCTCGACCCGAGCCGCGCGATGCACCCCGAAACGCTGGGCCACGCGCCCGGCCGCGGCCGCCTGCAAGGCCGCCGTGTGCTGGTCGTCGGCGCCGGCCAGCGCGTCATTCCCGAAGAAGACCCGCCCATCGGCAACGGCCGTGCGATCTCGGTGCTCTTCGCACGCGAAGGCGCGCAGGTCGCGTGTGTCGACGTCAAGGCCGATGCGGCGCAGGCCACCGTCGACCAGATCACGGCCGAAGGGGGCAAGGCCTTCGCAGAAGTGGCCGACGTGCTCGACGTCGCCAACATCGCCCCGCTGATGGCGCGTATCGCCGAGAAGATGGGCGGCCTGGACGGCCTGGTGCTCAACGTCGGCATCTCGCACGGCCTGCCGCTGGACCGCATCACGCCCGAGACCTGGGACAAGGAGTACGGCGTCAACGTCAAGAGCCACATGTTCTTCAGCCAGGCCGCGCTGCCGCTGATGACGCCGGGTGGCTCGATCGTGCTGATGTCCTCGCTCGCCAGCCTGCGCAATGCGAGCCGCAACCCGGCCTACGAGTCGGCCAAGGCCGCGCAGGTGTCGCTGGCGCGGGCCATCGCCGTCGCGGGTGAACCGAAAGGCATCCGCTGCAACGCGGTGCTGCCCGGCCTGATGGACACGCCGATGGGGCGCGACGCCTCACGCCGCCGCCCCAACCGCGCCCTTGCCGTGCCCTTTGGCCGGCAGGGCACCGGCTGGGAAGTGGCGTACGCGACACTCTTCCTCATCTCGCACGAGTCCAGCTACGTCAACGGGCACGCCCTGCTGGCCGATGGCGGCCTGAGCATCGGCGTCGTACGCTCGCCGGGTTGAACCAGGAGTCCATGATGAGCACGATGAAAGCCGCGGTGCAGGCCGGCGCACAAGGCCTGCAGATCCAGACCGTCGACCTCCCCGAGCCCGGGCCCGACGAGGTGCTGGTCAAGGTGCGCGCCTGCGGCCTCAACCGCGCCGACCTCGGCATGGCCGCCGGCCACGCGCACGGTGCGCAAGGCGGCCCGGGCACACGGCTGGGCATGGAGTGGGCCGGCGAGGTGGTGCGCACCGGTGCCAACGTGCGCGAGTACAAGCCCGGCGACCGTGTGATGGGCTCGGGCCGCGGCGCCTTCGCCGAATACGCGGTGTCCGACTTCGGCCGTGTGATCCCCATCCCCTCGGCCTCGATGAGCTACGAGCAGGCCGCGACCCTGCCCGTCGCCCTGCAGACCATGCACGACGCCGTCGTCACCAACGGCCGCCTGCAAAAAGGCGAAGCGGTGCTGATCCAGGGCGCCTCATCGGGTGTCGGCCTGATGGGGCTGCAGATCGCCAAGCTCATGGGCGCCGGCCTGGTGGCCGGCAGCTCCACCACGCCCGCCCGGCGCGATCGGCTCAAAGACTTCGGCGCGCAGCTCGCCGTCGACACCACGCAGGCCGACTGGCCCAAGCAGCTGCTCGACGCCACCGGCGGCGAGGGCGTGCACCTGATCGTCGACCAGCTCTCCGGCGCCCAGGCCATCCAGAACCTCAAGGCCGCCCGCGTGCTCGGCCGCATCGTCAACGTCGGCCGCCTTGCCGGCACGCGCGCGGAGTTCGACTTCGACCTGCATGCGCTCAAGCGCATCCACTACATCGGCGTGACCTTCCGCACCCGCTCGGTGGAAGAAGTGCGCGAGCTCAACCGCCGCATGCGCGCCGACCTGGGCGAGGCGCTGGCCGCCGGGCAGCTCGCGCTGCCGATCGACCGGACCTTCCCCTTCGACGCCGCCGCGCAGGCCCTCGCCCACATGGCGGGCAACGCGCACTTCGGCAAGATCGTGCTCACGCTCGCCTG
>DASWSY010000769.1:0-5525 GCA_036402415.1 Rhizobacter sp.
CAGAACCCCGCCAAATTCCTCTCCGGCAAGGCGCCGCCAGCGCTTCCCCGCACGGCCAGCGCAACGCCCCCAGCGTCCCCTCAGGCACCCCGCTGACCACCGGGCGCGGGCATACCCCCGGTGTAAGATTCGCGGCTTTTCCCGCGCCGCGCGGGCCCTGCGCGCGCGCGCGTTCCGGGGTCGCGCTTCTTCGCTTCTTTTCCCCTGACGCTGCATGTTGCCCAAAGTCCTGACTTCGATATTCGGTAGCCGCAACGACCGTCTGCTCAAGCAGTACCGGGCGGTGGTGCAGCAGATCAACGCGCTCGAGCCGCAGTTCGAGAAGCTCGACGACGAGGCTCTCAAGGCCAAGACCGGTGAGTTCAGGCAGCGCGTCGCGGGCGGCGAGTCGCTCGACAAGCTCCTGCCCGAGGCTTTCGCCGTCGTGCGCGAAGGCAGCAAGCGCGTGCTGAAGATGCGTCATTTCGACGTGCAGATGATCGGCGGCATCGCCCTGCACAACGGCAAGATCGGCGAAATGCGCACCGGCGAAGGCAAGACGCTGACCGGCACGCTGCCCGTCTACCTGAACGCGCTCACCGGCAAGGGCGTGCACGTGGTCACGGTCAACGACTACCTCGCCCGGCGAGACGCCGAGTGGATGGGCCGCCTCTACACCTTCCTCGGCCTCACCGTCGGCGTCAACATGCCGCAACTGCCGCGCGAGCAGAAGCAGGCGGCGTATGCCGCCGACGTGACCTACGGCACCAACAACGAGTACGGCTTCGACTACCTGCGCGACAACATGGTCTACGAGACCGCCGACCGCGTGCAGCGAGGCCTTCACTACGCCATCGTCGACGAGGTCGACTCCATCCTGATCGACGAGGCACGCACGCCGCTCATCATCAGCGGCCAGGCCGAAGACCACACCGAGCTCTACGTGCGCATCAACGCCGTGGTGCCCAAGCTCAAGAAGCAGATCGGTGAAGCCGACCCGCGCACCGGCGAAGGTGTGATCGAGCCGGGCGACTTCACCGTCGACGAAAAGTCGCACCAGGTCTTCCTCACCGAAGAGGGCCACGAAAACGCCGAACGCGTGCTGAGCGAAGCGGGCCTGCTCGTGGAAGGCGCGAGCCTCTACGACCCGCAGAACATCACGCTGATGCACCACGTGTATGCCGCGCTGCGGGCCCGGCACCTCTATCACCGCGACCAGCACTATGTGGTGCAGGACGGTGAGGTCATCATCGTCGACGAGTTCACCGGCCGCCTGATGACGGGTCGCCGCTGGTCCGACGGCCTGCACCAGGCGGTCGAGGCCAAGGAAGGCGTGCAGATCCAGAGCGAGAACCAGACGCTCGCCTCGATCACCTTCCAGAACTACTTCCGCATGTACGGCAAGCTCGCCGGCATGACCGGCACGGCCGACACCGAGGCCTACGAGTTCCAGGAGATCTACGGCCTCGAGACCGTGGTGATCCCGCCCAACAAGCCGACCGCCCGCAAGGACGAGCTCGACCTCGTCTACAAGACCAACACCGAGAAGTTCAACGCGGTCATCGAAGACATCCGCAACTGCCACGAGCGTGGCCAGCCGGTGCTGGTGGGCACGACCTCGATCGAGAACTCGGAGCTGATCTCCGAGAAGCTCAAGGCGGCCAAGCTGCCGCACCAGGTGCTCAACGCCAAGCAGCACGCGAAGGAAGCCGAGATCGTGGCGCAGGCGGGCCGGCCGGGTGTCATCACCATCGCCACCAACATGGCCGGCCGCGGCACCGACATCGTGCTTGGCGGCAACGTCGAGAAGCAGGTGCAGTTGCTCGAGGCCGACGAGAGCATTCCCGAGCCCGAGAAGGCAGCGCGCATCAAGCAGCTTCAGGACGAGTGGCAGGGCCTGCACGAAAAGGTGAAGGCCGCCGGCGGCCTGCGCATCATCGCGACCGAACGCCACGAATCCCGCCGCATCGACAACCAGCTGCGTGGCCGTTCCGGCCGCCAGGGCGACCCTGGCTCCTCGCGCTTCTACCTCTCGCTCGAAGACCCGCTGATGCGCATCTTCGCCGGCGACCGGGTGCGCGCCATCATGGACCGGCTCAAGATGCCCGAAGGCGAGGCGATCGAAGCCGGCATCGTCACGCGCAGCATCGAAGGCGCGCAGCGCAAGGTCGAGGCGCGCAACTTCGACATGCGCAAGCAATTGCTGGAGTACGACGACGTCTCCAACGACCAGCGCAAGGTGATCTATCAGCAGCGCAACGAGATCCTGGAGGCGAGTGACCTCACCGCCCAGATCACCAACCTGCGCGAGAGCACGCTGACCGACGTCGTGCGCACTTTTGTGCCCTCTGAAAGCGTCGAAGAGCAGTGGGACCTCGACGGCCTGGAGAAGACGCTGCGCGAAGAGTGGCAGATCGAGCTGGCCCTCAAGCAGCACGTCGAGAAGAGCAGCGCCATCACCGACGAGGACATCGTCGAGATGGTGGTGAAGGCAGGCAACGAACTCTTTGCCGAGAAGCTCGCGCGAGTGGGCGCCGAGCAGTTCATGCCCTTCGAGCGCATGATCCTGCTGCAGTCTCTCGACCAGCATTGGCGCGAGCACCTCGCCGCGCTCGACTACCTGCGCCAGGGCATCCACCTGCGTGGCTATGCCCAGAAGAATCCGAAGCAGGAATACAAGCGTGAAGCGTTCGAGCTCTTCAGCCAGCTGCTCGACGTGGTGAAGATGGACGTGACGCGCGTGCTGATGACCGTGCGCATCCAGACCCAGGAGCAGGTGGCCGAAGCCGCCGAGGCGATCGAGGAAAGGGCCGAGTCCATTTCCAACGTGACCTACACGCACCCGAACGAAGACGGCAGCGTGTCGCAGGAGACCGATGCCGCCCATGCGGTGGCGGGTCAGTATCTGCCCAAGGTCGGTCGCAACGACCCGTGTCCGTGCGGCAGCGGCAAGAAGTACAAGCAGTGCCACGGCAAATTGGCGTGAGCCCCCCGCTTCTGTCATTTCTCTTCGGAGGTTCGAATGCCTGTGAATCTCGTCGCGCCTGATCCCAAGACGCTTTTTCCCGTGTCCGGCGTCAAGCTGGGCATCACGATGGCCGGCGTGCGCAAGGCCAACCGGCGCGACCTGACCGTCATCACACTGGCCGAAGGCTCGCAGGTGGCGGGTGTGTTCACCAGCAACCGCTACTGCGCCGCGCCGGTGCAGCTGTGCCGCGAGCACCTGTCCGCGGGCTCTTCGCTTCGCGCGATGGTCATCAACACCGGCAACGCAAACGCCGGGACCGGTGAAGACGGCCTGGCCCGTGCGCGTGCCACCTGCGTGGCCCTGGCGAAGCAGCTGAAGCTCGCCCCCGAGCAGGTCCTGCCGTTCTCCACCGGCGTGATCATGGAGCCGCTGCCGGTCGACCGCATCGAGGCCGGCCTGCCCGCAGCGATTGCCGACCTGAAGGAAGACAACTGGGCGACTGCGGCCGAAGGCATCATGACCACCGACACGCTGCCCAAGGCGGCATCGCGCCGCGTCACGATCGGCGGCAAGACCGTCACCATCACCGGGATCAGCAAGGGCGCCGGCATGATCCGGCCCAACATGGCGACGATGCTGAGCTTCCTCGCCACCGACGCGGCGATTGCCCCCGGGTTGATGCAAGGCCTCACGCAGCAGGCCGCCGACCGCTCCTTCAACCGCATCACCATCGATGGCGACACCTCCACCAACGACTCGTTCGTGGTCGTGGCCACCGGTGCGGCCGGCAATGCGCCGATCACGCAGCTCGACAGCGGCGACGGCGCCGTGCTGCGAGACGCCGTGTTCGCCGTGGCCACCGAGCTGGCCCAGGCCATCGTGCGCGACGGCGAAGGCGCCACCAAGTTCATCACCGTGCAGGTCGATGGCGGCAAGACCGAGGCCGAGTGCCGGCAGGTGGCCTACGCCATCGCCCATTCGCCGCTGGTGAAGACGGCGTTCTTCGCAAGCGACCCCAACCTCGGGCGCATCCTTGCCGCGGTGGGTTACGCCGGCATCCCCGACCTGGACCAGTCGCGCATCGAACTCTTCCTCGACGACGTGCACGTGGTCACGAACGGCGGCCGCAAGCCGAGCTACCAGGAAGCCGACGGCGCACGCGTGATGAAGCAGGCCGAGATCACCGTGCGGGTGGACCTGAAGCGTGGTGACGCGCAGGCCACCGTGTGGACCTGCGATCTCAGCTACGACTACGTCAAGATCAACGCCGACTACCGGAGCTGAGCGCCCGGCGCGTCAGTCGGCGCTCTGTGCGTCGGCCGGCAGCGTGAAGCTGAACGTCGCCCCGCGATTCTTGGCGGCCTGCGCCCACAGCTCGCCGCCGTGCTTGCGGATCACCCGCTGCGCGATCGCCAGCCCCACGCCATTGCCCGGAAAGTCTGCTTCCGTGTGCATGCGGCGGAAAGGCTCGAAGAGCCGCTGCGCGTACGCCATGTCGAAGCCCGCGCCGTTGTCGCGCACGCAGTAGGCGGTGCGGCCGTCGGCCTGCGTCTCGGCGAAGAACTCGATCAGCGCATCGTCGCGCTTGCCGGTGTACTTCCAGGCGTTCGACAGCAGGTTGTCGAGGGCCAGGCGCAGCAGGGCCGGGTCGGCATCGGCCTGCAAGCCCTCATCGATCCGCGTGCGCACCTGACGCGTCGGGTCCATGCCGCGCAGGCTCGCCAGGATGTCGCGGGCCATCACGCCGATGGGCACCGGCCGCTTGCTCACCTGCGCGCGCGTGAGCTTCGACAGGCTCAGCATGTCGTCGATCAGCGTGTTCATGCGGCGCGCGGAGCTGCGGATGTGCTGCAGAAAGGTGGCCGCCTCTCCTTCGAGCGGCGGCGAGGCCTGGGCCAGCAGGTCGCTGTAGCCCTGCATGGCCCTCAGCGGTGCGCGCAGGTCGTGGGAGACCGAGAACGAAAACGCCTCGAGTTCGCGGTTGGCTTCTTCCAGGTCAGCCGTGCGCCGCTGCACGCGCGACTCGAGCCCCTGCACGAGCGCCACGTTCTCGAACGCGAGCGACGTCGAGTCGGCCAGCGCCTGGATCAGCTCCACCTCGTCGGGTGTCGCCTCGTGCGGCGAGGCCCAGTAGTTGCCGATGGCGCCGATGGGCGCTTCGCCGCGGATGGGCACCATCACGAGGCTCTTCACGAAGGTCGGCCGGTAGGCGTCGTGCGGGATGCGTGGGTCGACATAGATGTCGGGGATCACCGCCGCCTCGCGGTGAAGCATCGCCCAGCCACTGATGCAGGTCTCGAGCGGAAAGCGCAGTCCTTTCCACAGGGGAGAGATCGCGTCTTCGTCGACGTAGTGGCACAGGTCGCCGTCGCGCAGCACGAAGGTCGCGCCATCGGCCTGGTTGATCTGGCGTGCGGCGTGGCGAACGATCTCGACGATGGTGTCGACGCTGCGTGCGAGCGACAGCCGCTTCACCGCGTCGACCAGCACCGCCCGGCCGCGCGTGAGCCAAGCCAGGCGTTCGCTTTCGCGCGAGGCATGCACGCGCTTGAGGGCCGAAGGCATGCGCCAGAGCTGC
>DASWSY010000770.1:0-2958 GCA_036402415.1 Rhizobacter sp.
AGGTTCGACCAGGCCGTGGCGCCGATCAGCGGCCGGCCGCCGGGGGTCGCGGGCCGCAGGCCGGCCCAGCCGCGCGGTTCGGACACCTCGCAGGCGCCGGGAAAGGACGTGGCGGCGGCATGGCACAGCGCTGCGATGCGCGCGTCGTCCAGCCGCGTCTGCGCGCCGGCGAGCTCGGCATAGCCCGCCACGCGCAGTTCGTCGCCGAGCCTCGCGTAGACGATCTTGCGGCCGTGGTCGGTGATGCTCGCCCTGGGCGCAGCCGCCGATTGAACGATCGGCAGCGTGACGCTGTATCCCTTGATCGGCTCGATCGGCAGGCGAAGTCCCAGCGGGCGCAGCAGCTCGACGCTGCCCGTCCCGGCCGCGACGACGAAGGCATCGGCCTCGATGGCCCCGCCGTCCGTCTGTAGCGCCTGAATGCGGTCGCCCCGGCTTTCGACACCCAGCACGCGAGTGCCGAGCCGCAGCGTGGCGCCACTCGCGTGGGCCAGCCCGCGCGCGAGCGCCGCCGCATCGATCACCTCTTCGCTGGGCGTCCAGACGCCGAAGGCGAGCTCGTGTGCGAGGGCCGGCTCGATCGCTGGCTCGAGGTCGACGCACTCGCGCGGGCCCACGATCTGCTGCTCGCAGCCGGATCGTCGCTGCGACGAGAGCTGCCGCTCGACGGCTGGCCGCGCCGCAGCGTGCCGGTAGACGACCAGCTTGCCCGGCACGGCATGCCGGGCCGCAGCCGCGAGGTGGGGCAGCTCGCCCAGCCACTGGTGCAGGGTGTCGCGGCTCAGGAACGAGAGCGCGAGCAGGGCCTGCGTCGTGCGCTGGACCTCCGCATCCCGGCAGGCGAGCACGAAGGCGGCGAGCCAGCGCCAGTGGCCCCACTCCAGCCGCGGGTGCCATCGCACCGGGCCATCGCGGCGGGCGAGCCAGCCGGGCAAGGCGCGCAACGCGGCCGGCGTGGCAAGCGGCTCCACATAGCAGTAGCTGAGTTGGGCGCCGTTCGCAAAGCTGGCACCGGCGCCGCATTCGGGCTGTGCGTCCACCAGCGTGACGCGCCAGCCGCGGCGGGCCAGCGCATAGGCGCTCGCGCAACCCACGACACCGGCCCCGATCACGCAGGCGTGTCGCACAGGCTTCGACGAGGCGCTGGTCATCGGCGCCTTCACGAGCTGCGATTGCCCCGCTGTGCCAGCGACCAGGCCACCGCCCGGCGCGCCAGCACCGCGGTCGCATCGATCAGGGGCACCGGCGTGTCGGCTGGGCGCAGCACCACCGGGATCTCGGTGCAGCCGAGCACGATCGCGCCGGCGCCTCGACGGGCCAGCGCGGCAGCCGCCTTCGACAACAGCGCCTCGCCGTCCTGGAGCTGGCCGGCCTTGACCGCCGCCACGCCGGGCATCACCAGGTCGAGCATTTCGCCCGCCGTCGGCAGCAGCCAGCGCACCGTGCCGTGCGAGGGCGCACGGTTCACATACAACCCCGAGGCGAGCGTGGCGTCGGTCGCCAGCAGGCCGATGCGGCCCGACGCCCCGCCCGCGTCGACCGCGGCTTCGATGGCCGCGTCGACGATGTGCAGCATCGGCAGGCCCACCGTCTCGCGGATCTCGTCGAACCACAGGTGGGCGGTGTTGCACGGCACCACCAGCAGGCCCGCGCCAGCGGCCACCAGCCGCCGCGCGCTCGCGACCATCGCCGCCAGCGGCGATTCACCTTCGCCGCGAAAGGCGAGCGTGCGGTCGGGCACCTGCGGGATCGAGCTCACGAGCACCGGCACATGGTCCTGGTCGGCGCTCGCCGGCGTGGCCTCGATCATCTTGCGCATGAAGTCGATGGTCGCCAGCGGGCCCATGCCCCCGAGCACCCCGACGAGGCCCGGCACCGCCGGACCGTCACGTCCGGCCTGGGCAGGCGCGCGGACCGCCGCACATGGCACGCTGGTCACGTTGCCGGCTTGTCGGACAGCGCCTTGAGGTTGTCCCGCAACTCCTGGCTCATCGGCGCATTGAGGTTGATGCCCTTGGGCGGGATGGGCGACTGGAACCACTTCTTGTAGAGCGCTTCGAACTCGCCGCCTTGCATGAGCGCGGCCAGCGTCTCGTCGACCAGCTTCTTGAAGGCCGGGTCGTCCTTGCGGACCATGATGGCGTAGGGCTCGACCTGGAGCGCATCGCCCACCACGGCCAGCTCTGCCGGGTTCTGCGAGCTGGCGCGCAGGCCGTAGAGAAGGATGTCGTCCATGCCGAAAGCGTCGGCCCGGCCCTGCTGCACCAGGAGCGCGGACTCGGCGTGGTCCTTGGCGCCGAGCAGCTCGAAGCCGATGTTGCGCTCGGCATTGACCTTGCGCAGCACCTGGAAGTTGGTGGTGCCGACCGTCGACACCACCGTCTTGCCCTTCAGGTCGGCGATCGACTTGACCGGGGACGAGGCCTTCACCAGCAGCCGCGTGCCCGTGTAGAAATAGTTGACCGCGAACGCCACCTGCCGGGCGCGGTCGCTGTTGTTGGTGGTCGAGCCGCACTCGATGTCGATCGTGCCGTTCTGCAGCAGCGGGATGCGGTTCTGCGACGTGACGGCCTGCGCGACGACCTTGAGGTCGCGCCGCCCTGTCGCCGTGCGCACCCGGTCCACGATCTTGCTGCAGATCTCCCAGCCGAAGCCGGTGGGCTTGGCTTCGTTGCCCAGGTATGAAAACGGGATCGAGGACTCCCGGTACGCCACCGCGATCGAGCCGGTGCGCTTGACCTTGTCGAGCGTGGCTTCAGACTGCGCGGCCGCCGACAGGGGCAGGCCGACCAGGCAGCAGACGATGGCCCGAATGCGCAAGTTGTTCATGAATGGATCCTTCGCGGGGTTGCAGTGTGGGGGGTGGTGCCGCCGCTCAGCGGGTGTGTGCCGCGGCGATGAAAATTCTGGAGCGCTACCGCCCCGCTGTCACATTGCAATAGCTAGGCGATCCATCAG
>DASWSY010000771.1:0-5075 GCA_036402415.1 Rhizobacter sp.
ACAGGAGACGACCGTGGACTTGATCTCGAAACGCAGGGCTTCGCGCATGATGGCGGCGCTCTTCAGCGCCGCGCTGATGGCCGCCTGCGGCGGAGGCGACGACGACGCGCCGGCCTCGGCCCCTGCGCCTGCACCGGCCCCAGGCCCCGCACCGGCTCCCGCGCCGGCCACCGCCTTCGCCACACCCGCCGACACCACCGCCACCACGCAGGCCGGCGGCATCGAAACCTACCAGTACGCCGAGAACGGCGCGGCACAGACCGCCGGCACGCCGGCCTTCGCCGCCAGCGCCGTGAGCTACGGCGCCACGCTCGCCTCGGCACAAGGGTTTGCCGGCGCGGCGCTGCGTCTCTACGCGCCCAACAACACCGCGTTCGACGCCAGCGGCTACGCCCGCATGCGCATCCAGCTTCGAAGCAGCACCGACGCGCTGCTGCTCATCAAGCTGCAGCCCACGCCGATCTCGGCCGACGGCTGCACCGCCACCGCCGAAGCGGTGGTCAGCTCGACACTGAGCGAGCTCGTGATCGACCTGAACAGCACGCGCTTCCCGCTGCCCGGCCACTGCGCCAGCGGCACCACGATCAACACGGTGCGGGCCGGCCTGCTGGCGGTCGACGTGGTCAACCCGGCCTCGACCGCCGGCGCACACGACCTGGCCGTCGGCGCGATCTCGCTGGAGCCCTGAGGCACGACCAGCGCAGCAGCACGGGGCGACACAGCCCCGGCTTCACGGAAGAGGGCCTGGCCCTCTTCCATCCAAGACAGGAGACAAATCATGAACAAGCTTTTGCGCGCCTTGGCGCTCGTCTTCGCGGCCGGCGCCACCGTCCCGGCCTATGCCGCCAACTTCTTCGAGGGCTTCGACGGCAGCGGCGGTGCCGGTGGCGCGTGGGAGACCGCGAGCTGGCACAACGGCGACATCTTCGGCTGCACCTTCGCCTACAGCGAGGTGTGGCGCACCGGCTGGGGCTCGCTCGCAGCCAACGTCAACAGCAGCAACCGCTCGAACGTGAAGTGCGCCGAGGTGCGCACCTGGCAGTCGTTCACCTACGGCAAGTTCGTGACGCGCCTGCAGCCGAGCACGATTGCCGGGTCCAACACCTCGTTCTTCCTCTACACCGGCACGGCCGGCACCTCGAGCCACTTCGAGATCGACATCGAGTTCATCCATGGCGGTCGCACGCTGCACACCAACGTGTGGACGAACGGTCGGCAGAACTACCAGCAGTTCTCGGTGGCCACCGGCTGGCGCACCATCGGCTTCGAATGGCGCCCGACCTTCGTGCGCTGGTTCCACGTCGAGGCCAACGGCACCGAGCGCGAGTTCCGCCGCGTCAACACCAGCATCAACACGCCGATGCGGCTCATGATGAACCACTGGGTGGGCAACAACTCGGCCGGTGCGGTCAACTTCGTCGGCACCTACAACGGCGGCGGCGGACCGGCCTACTACGACTGGGTGCGCGTCAGCGACTGAGCCACCCTCCTCCCACCGTGCAAAGGATCAAGATGAAAGCAGCGCTCGCCTCGGGCATCTGGTTGTCGGCCGTCGCGGCGGCGGGTTGTGGCGGTGGTTCGGGCTCGGTCTCCGCCGCGCCCGCGGCGGGCGGCCTGCCCGAGGACTACCAGCTCGTGTGGAGCGACGAGTTCGACGGCACCGGCCTGCCCGACCCTGCGAAGTGGGGCTACGACACCTACCGCAACCGCGACGGCTGGTACAACAACGAGCTGCAGTACTACTCGGCCGCGCGCACCGAGAACGCCCGCGTGGAGGGCGGCTCGCTGATCATCACCGCTCGGCGCGAGCGGCTCTCGTCGGCGCCCGACTTCGGCGGGCAGGACTACACCTCCGCGCGGCTCCTGACACGCGGCCTCGCCTCGTGGACCTACGGCTTCTTCGAGGTGCGCGCCAAGCTGCCTTGCGCGATGGGCGCGTGGCCGGCGATCTGGATGCTGGGCAGCCGCGGCACCTGGCCCGACGACGGCGAGATCGACATCATGGAGCAGACCGGCTGGCAGCCCGGTCGCATCCTCGGCACCGCCCACATGCGCGACTTCAACGGCCCGCGCGGCCGCGGCTCGCACACCAACGTCACCGACACCTGCAACACCTTCCACCGCTACCAGGTGCGCTGGACGCCCGAGGCCATCACCTGGGGTGTCGACGACGTCGCCTACTACACCTATGCCAAGCCCGCCGGGGCCGGCTACGGAAGCTGGCCCTTCGACCACCCGCAGTACCTGCTACTCAACGTGGCGGTCGGCGGCATCCTGGGCGGCACGCCCAACGACGCGGCCTTCCCGGTGCGCATGGAGGTCGACTACGTGCGGGTGTATCAGCCACGCTGAGCCCACGCGCCTCAAGCACGAGGCGAAGCGAGCCGAGAGTGTGATGCCCGCGAAGCGGGCGGCGGTATCCCGGGGGCCCTTGAGAGCCGTCGAGCAGCGCAGGGCTTTGTGGGGCGCGCGTCAGCGCGCTTCGTCATCTGACTTCGGGCAGCTGTCTGAGCGCAGCGGCCACCGGCCGCGTAGCGAGTTCTGCCCGACCCACAAAGACCGAGCAGCGCAGAGAAGTCGCCCCTAGGGCGACCGAGCGAACGGGGTGCCCTTTCTTTTGGTTCCTTTTCTTTGGGCAAGCAAAGAAAAGGGACTCGCCCGCCGGGGCGAAACCCCAGCCCCCACCCTTAAGCCTGCGCCCCGATCACCGACCCGATCCGGATCGAATGCGTCTCGGGGATCTCGGAATGACCCAGCACCCGCAGTCGCGGCGCCGCCCGTTTGAGCAGGCGGGCCATGGGGGCGCGGATCATGTCGGGCACCAGCAGGCACGCCGGGTGGCCCAGGTCTTCCTGGCGCTTCGCCGACTGCGCCGCACTGCGCGCCAGGGTGTCAGCCACCCCAGGATCGAGCGCCGCCCCATGCGGTGAGTTCAATGCCTGGGTCACGAGACGCTCCAGCTCGGGCTCGAGCGCGATCACTTCCAGCTCCTGCACCGGCCCGTAGATCTGCTGCACGATCGCCGGCGCGATGTGGATGCGGATGCGGCGCGACAGCTCGCCCGGGTCGCTCACGGTGGACGAATGCTCCGCCAGGCACTCCACGATGGAGCGCATGTCGCGGATGTGCACGCCTTCCTCGAGCAGCAACTGCAGCGTCTTCTGCAACGAGGGGATGCTCACCATCTTGGGCACCACGTCTTCGATCATGCGCGGCGCGAGCTTGGTCACGTGCTCCACGAGCTGCTGCACTTCCACCCGGCCGAGCAGGCGAGCCGCATGCATCTGCATCAGGTGCGACAGGTGCGTGGCGATCACCGTCGAGCAGTCGACCACGGTGAAACCGTTCATCTGCGCGGCCTCGCGCTGGCGCTCCTCGATCCACACCGCGGGCAGGCCGAAGGCCGGGTCGGTGGTCTTGGTGCCGATGAGATTCGTCGTGGCACCGCCCGGGTTGATGGCGAGCAGCATGCCCGGGAAGGCCTCGCCCTCGCCCACCACCGCGCCGCGCAGGGTGAGGCGGTACATGCTTGGCTTCAATTCCAGGTTGTCGCGGATGTGCACCGGCGGTGGCAGGAAGCCCACGTCCTGCGCGAACTTGCGGCGCACGCCCTTGATGCGCTGGAGCAGGTCGCCGTTCTTCGACTTGTCGACCAGCGCGATCAGGCGGTAGCCCACTTCCAGGCCGAGCGTGTCGACGGGCTGCAGGTCGTCCCAGCTCGCTTCGGCGTTGGGCTCTGCCGTGACGGCCGGCGCGGGTGGCGCGAGCTTGGCGCGCTGGTTGCGCCGGTGCATCCACCACGCGCCATAGCCCAGCGCGCCGGCGATGAGCAGGAAGACGAAGTGCGGCATGCCCGGGATCAGGCCCAGGAGGCCGATCACGCCGGCGGTGATGGCCAGCGTGCGCGGCGAGTTGAACACCTGGTTGCCGATCTGCGTGCCGACGTCCTGCTCCTTGCCGACGCGCGAGACGACCATGGCCGCGGCCACCGAGATCAGCAGCGCCGGCACCTGGGCCACGAGCGCGTCGCCCACCGCCAGCAGGATGTAGCTGCCCGCGGCCTGGCCGGCCGACAGGTTGTGCTGCACCATGCCGATGATCAGGCCGCCGATGATGTTGATGACGAGGATGAGCAGGCCGGCCATCGCGTCGCCGCGCACGAACTTCGAGGCACCGTCCATGGAGCCGAAGAACTCGGCCTCGGCGCCCACTTCGGCGCGGCGGCGCTTGGCTTCCTTCTCGTCGATGAGGCCGGCGTTGAGGTCGGCGTCGATCGCCATCTGCTTGCCGGGCATCGCATCGAGCGTGAAGCGCGCTGCCACTTCGGCGATGCGCTCGGCACCCTTGGTGACCACCACGAAGTTGATGACCACCAGGATGGCAAACACGATCAGGCCGACCGCGAAGTTGCCGCCGATCAGGAAGTGGCCGAAGGATTCGATCACCTTGCCGGCCGCACCCGGGCCGGTGTGGCCCTCCATCAGCACCACGCGGGTGGAGGCGATGTTGAGCGACAGGCGCAGCAGCGTGGTCAGCAGGATGACCGTCGGGAAGGCCGAGAAGTCGAGCGGTCGCACCATGTAGGCGGCCACCACCATCACCATCAGCGCCATCGCGATGTTGAGGGTGAAGAGCATGTCGAGCGCGAAGGCCGGCAGCGGCAGCACCATCATCGCGAGCACGAGGATGATGAACACCGGCGCCATCAGCGCCTTCATCGCGCCCGCGTGCTGTGGCCCGAACCAGGCCTGCAGTTGCTTCATCACCCCATTCATTCGATCACCTCGTCAGGCACGTGGCCCGGCTTGTTGTGCGGGTCCAGCTCCGGCGGCACGTGCAGCTCGGGCAGGGCACCGGGCATCTGCATGCGCCCGGCGATCGCGGCGCGAAGCTGGTACACGTAGGCCAGCACCTGCGCCACCGCGCTGTAGAGCGCGACCGGGATCTCGCGGTCGAGCTCGGCGTGCGCGTAGAGCGCGCGCGCCAGCACCGGCGCCTGCAGCACCGGCACCGCCGCGCCCTGGGCGGTGTCGCGGATGCGCAGGGCCATCAGGTCGGCGCCCTTGGCCACCACG
>DASWSY010000772.1:0-6301 GCA_036402415.1 Rhizobacter sp.
CTGGAGCGCAGCGGCAGGCATGCGCTCGGGATGGGCGAAGAGCGGGCCGGTGGCCGCGAAGCGGTCGAGCCGGTCCAGCACGTAGGTCAGGTCCAGCGGCTTGGGCCACACCTCGCAGAAGCCGCTGCCCTCGAGGCGGAAGGCCGGCTCGGCGGTCACGGCCACCGCGGGCACCTCGGCATACCCTTCCAGTTGGCGCAACTCGTCGAGCAACTCGCTGCCGTGGCAATCGGGCAGGCGCAGGTCCACCAGCAGCAGCCCGGGCCGCAGCGTGGGAGCGATGCGCCTTGCCTGCTGGCCGTCTTGCGCGACCACGAGCCTGAGCTGCGGACGGCGCTTGAACAGCGCCTGCATCAGGTGCACGTTGGTCGGGTGGTCTTCGATGTAGAGCACGTCCTGCGGACCGATGAAGTCGAATTCGCGTTGCATGGCGGGATTCCCGGATGAGGGTGATGGGATCCGTTGGCGAACGGCGTGCCTGACCACGCGCTTCTGCGTTCCCAAATGAAACAGCCGCCGCCTCCGAGGAGAGCGGCGGCTGCCGAAGCCAGAGGCGTGCGCCCGGCTGCGCGTCAATCGGGCATCAGCCGCGCCTCACGCCCGGGCTTCAACCCTGGCCGCCGACGGTGAGCTGGTTGTCGACCGACAGCACGCCGTCCACACGCTGGGCGATCATCGTGGCGCGGTCGCGGGCCGCTTCGGTCGGGGCGGTGCCGCGCAGCACGACCTTGCCTTCCACGGTGTCGACGTTGATCTTGAGGGCGCTCAGGTCGTTGTCGCGGGCCAGCTCGGCGTTGACCTTGGTGGTGATGGAGGCGTCCTTCATCTTGTCACCGGCCTTGTCGGCAGCGGCGTTGATCTCGCCGCGGGCCTCGGCGGTTTCACGCTGCACGTCCGAGCGCGTCTCGTCGGCGCGGCGTTCGGCGCTCGCCACGGCGCCGTCCAGGCGCTCGCCGGCGGTGCGATCCTCGGCGTTGCGGTCGCAGGCCGACAAGGCGAAAGCGGCGGCCAGCGCGGAGATCAAAGTGGTGGTCTTGAGTGCGTTCATGGTGTTTCCTTTCGATTTGTCGACTGCTGTCGTCTCGAGGGCGGTGCACCCGTGGGGACGGTCCCTCACTGCAATCGGTGCATGGCCTGAACGCAACTGTAGAAACGCGGCCCGCCGGGCAACATCGGCCCGGGCCGTCGACGGTTGTAGGAAATGTCTGTTCGCAGCGCAGGGCGCTGCCGGCGCGCGTGTCGGAGCCCAGTCCGGCCCCCGGGCGTCAGCGCAGGTCGCCGGCCAGGCTCGCGAGCGTCTCGGGCACGATCTGCACGTGCGCCGGGTAGTTCGTGTGGTCGCAGCCCAGCTTCACCTGCGCACCGGCGCGCACCGCCTCCCTGGCCGCGGGAGGGAATTCGAAGCGCACGAAGTGCACGGCCGAGGTTTTTTCGTCGTTCTCGCGGTCGAGGTCTTCGTCGGCGATGGCGTAGATGCGCGCATGGCCCTCGACCTCGACGAACATGCGGTCTTCCACGCCGATCAGCCGGGCCAGCTCGCGGCGGCGTTCGTGCACGTCGGGGTATTCGATCAGCATGGTCGCCTTCCAGTTGCTGCCGTCGGGCACCAGCGGCAGGTAGGCGTCGATCTCGCCCTGGATGCCCTCTTCCATGAAGATCTTCTCGATGTGGAGCATCTCCTGGATCTGCCGGCGGATGGTGGTCTCGTCTTCGAACTGCAGCGAGATGTGCTCGCCCAGGCGCACCGTGCGGCGCTTGCGGTGGGCGATGATCTCGGGCGCACTCGACTTGCGGATCCTGGCGTAGGCCTCGAGGGTCAGCAGACTGTCTCGGGTGATGGTCATCTCGGCGTCCTTCATCAAAGTCCGTAGGCGATGCGCACCAGGCTCAACGGGTGCGCGAGCTTCACCTCCGGCGAGCCCTGCTGCTGCATGCCCTGGGCGATGTGGTGGCCGGCGAGCTGGCAGTCGGAGCTGATGTAGTCGGGCTCGCCGTTCGCCATGCTCTTGAAGACGGGCCGGCCGATCTTCATGGCGACCGGATGCGTGGGCGTCTTCACGCCGTAGGTTCCGGCATGGCCCGAGCAGCGCTCCACCGTGTTGAGCTGCACCGTGACGGCCGCGCCGATGAGCTTGAACATCTCTTCGGTCTTGCGGCCGATCTTCTGCACGCGGCCGTGGCAGGGGATGTGGTAGCTGACCTTGCCGAGCGCCTGCTTGAAGTCGGTCTTGAGCAGCCCATCCTTGTGGCGCGCCATGAAGTACTCGAACGGGTCGTACATCGCTTCCTGCACCGCGGACACGTCGGCGTCGCCCGGGAACATCAGCGGCAGCTCCTGCTTGTACATCAGCGTGCAGCTCGGGATGGCCGAGAGGATGGCGTAGCCCTCCTTCGCATACCGCGCGAGCACGGGGATGTTGGCCTCCTTGTGCTTCGCCACTTCATCCAGGTCGCCCAGCTCCAGCTTGGGCATCCCGCAGCACGACTCCTTGCTGACGATCTCGTAGGGGATCTCGTTGTGCTCCAGCAGCTTCACCAGGTCGTGGCCGATGCCGGGCTCGTTGTAGTTGACGTAGCAGGTGGAATAGATCGCCACCTTGCCGGGCGTGCGCTCGCCGTTCTTCACGTCGCTTGCGGCGCCCTTCTTCTTCGCGCTCCAGCGGAAGCGGCTGCTGGCCAGATCGGGCAGCCAGGCGTCGGGGTGCACGCCGAGCGTGCTGTCGAGCAGCTTGCGCATCGGCTTGGTCTTGTTCAGCGCATTGGCCACCTGCACGACGATCGGGATGCCGGCGAACTGGCCGTGCACGTCGGTCGAGGCGAGCAGCTTCTCGCCCGCCTTGACCTCACCCTTCTTGAACTTGATGGCCTTGGCCCGCAGCATGGTGTGCGGGAAGTCGAGCTGCCACGGGTGCGGCGGCACGTAGGGGCACTTGGTCATGTAGCAGAGGTCGCACAGGTAGCACTGGTCGACCACCTTCCAGTAGTCGGCCTTGGCCACGCCCTCCACCTCACCGGAATCGGTGGCGTCGACCAGGTCGAAGAGATTGGGGAAGGATTGGCACAGGCTCACGCAGCGCCGGCAGCCATGGCAGATGTCGAAGATGCGCTCCATCTCGTGGAGGCACTTCTCTTCGTCGTAGAAGTCGGGGTTCTTCCAATCGATGGGGTGCCGGGTGGGTGCCTCGAGGTTGCCTTCCCGTGTCGTCATGAGCGCTCCTGTCGTCTTGTGTTTTTCTCCTGCAAGAACACGCCGGCCCCGCAAGCGGGGCCGGAACTGCTGATCGTCTCGCGGAGGTCAGTCGACCAGCGCGTCGAGGGCCTTCTGGTAGCGGTTGGCGTGCGAACGCTCGGCCTTGGCCAGCGTCTCGAACCAATCGGCGATCTCGTCGAAGCCCTCGTCGCGCGCCGTCTTGGCCATGCCCGGGTACATGTCGGTGTACTCGTGGGTCTCGCCAGCCACGGCGGCCTTGAGGTTGTTGCGGCTGGAGCCGATGGGCAGCCCGGTGGCCGGGTCACCCACGGCTTCGAGGAACTCCAGATGGCCATGCGCATGGCCGGTCTCGCCTTCGGCGGTGGAGCGGAACAAGGCGGCGACGTCGTTCTGGCCTTCGATGTCGGCCTTGTTCGCGAAATACAGGTATCGGCGGTTGGCCTGCGATTCGCCTGCGAAGGCGTCCTTCAGGTGCTGCTCGGTCTTGGATCCTTTCAAGCTGGCCATCGTTGCTCTCCTAGGTTTGGGTCGACACAACAGTTGGCATGACGGCACCAACGCCGGCAACCGTACCGCAGCGGTTGGGCGGCCGCCAATTCAAAGATTCAATTCGGGCCGATAGCAGCGCCCTATGTTTCAGGGTTAACGCGGAGCAGCCCCATCAACTCCAGCGCCAAGCGGTGGGACACGCCGTCCGGGTCGGCCAGGTCGTGCAGCACGGTGAAATGGTTGGCCCCGGGCACGGCCTCGTTGCGCGGCACGACGGCCTTGCCCCAGGCAAGCTGCAGCAACTGGCTCTGGCGCAGGAACTCCTCGCTCTCGTCGCCCCCAACGGTGGCGTAGAAGCGCGCTTCGCGCGGTGCGCGAAAACGCGCCGGGCTCAGGCGGTCGACCGCCTCGGGCGTGAGGCGCAGGTCGTCCTTGAGGAACGGGGTCTGCTGGATGGGCTTCAGGTCGTACACGCCCGAGATGCCCAGCGCCCGGTTGACCATGTGCATCGGCAGGCGCTTGTCGACCTCGGGCCATTCGCAGCAGAGCATCATGGCCGCGAGGTGCGCGCCTGCCGAATGGCCCGAGACCACCATGCGCCCCGGGCTGCCGCCGTAGAGCGCGGCGTTGCGGTAGACCCAGGCCAGCGCCTTCGTCATCTGCAGCGCGATGGTGTCGATGCCGACCGGCGCGTCGTCGCTGCCGGGGCATAGGGAATAGTTGGGCATCACCACCATGGCCCCGGCCGCCACGAGGCTCGCGGCGAGGAAGGAGTGGTCGGCCTTGTCGAGGCTGCGCCACCAGCCGCCGTGGATGAAGACGAAGACCGGCGAACGCGGTTCGGCCGCGGGGAAGATGTCGAGCGTCTCGTCGGGCCCGGTGCCGTAGGGCACGTCGGCCACGCAGGTCATGCCCTCGCGCACCCGGGCCGAAGCCGCGCGCCAGCGCTCGAAGATCTGCGCATGGCCGGGCACGCGCGCGCGGTTGTTGTATTGAACGTCCAGCCAGTCGGGGTCGAAGTGGGTCATGTGGTGTGCGACAGCCAATGAGCGAGGAGCGCCTTTCTAACCCCTTCCGCCCGCAACACCAAGCGCGTCGGCCCCAGCGTCGTTTTTTGCTAGACTCCGGCTCGTTTGTGGGGGGGTAGCTCAGCTGGGAGAGCGTCGCGTTCGCAATGCGAAGGTCGGGAGTTCGATCCTCCTCCTCTCCACCACCAAACACCCAAGGCCCTGTGAACCAGGGCCTTTTTCTTTTCCGCCGGCCCGTCGCGCCGGCGTGGCCTGAACGCCTGTTCGACCGCCCATCGATCGCGCGGTCACAAGCGTTCACATCAGGGTCAAGTCCCCGTCGCTACCATCCAGCGCAGAGGCAGGCCACGAGCTTGCCCACGGCGGCCAGGCCCTGTCCTGGCACGCCCTGACCTTCGTTGGGAGCCTACCCTGAAGCCCTCGATCGCCATCCCCGCAGGCCCTGCGTTGCCCCCGCCGGAGGGCCTGCGCACGGAGTTCGCCCGTGGGGGCGCAGACTCCCTTGGAATGCAGGTGCTGCTGCACGAGGAGCCCGCCTTCCGCGCGCCCAGGCGAACCAAGGTGCCCACCCAACCGTCGCTGCTGCAGGCACTCATCGGGGCCGAGAGTGCCGACGAACGCCGCCGGATCGTCACCACACTGCTGCACGTGCTCGGCTTCGAATGGCTGGGCTACGGGCGCTTCGCCAACCGCAGCGAGCCCGGCACGCCGGTGAGCTTCTGCACCACCTACGTCGACTCGCACTGGGCCGAGCGCTACTTCGGCGCACGCCACTACGAGGTCGATCCGCGCCTGCCGCGCGCGCTGCAGTCCTGCCTGCCGGTCGTGTGGACGCTGGACCATCTGCTCGCCGTCGCGCAACCGGACGACGGCCGCCTGCAGCGCTTCGTCGACGAGCTCGCCGGCACCGGCATGCGCAGCGGCGTGATCCTCGCGCTGCCCGGCGCCACGCACCCCGACCGCCAGATCGTGAGCCTGCTCTCGCGCACGCCCGGCAGCGGCTGGATGGGCGACGGCCTGCTGGGCCAGGTCCTCACGCTCGCGCTGTGCCTGCACGAGTTCTACACCCGTTATGCCAACCCGCCCGAACCGGCCGGCGGACCGGTCGCCAGTCCGCGCGCGGCCAGCGCGGGACTCACCCCGCTGCAGCGCGAGATCCTCGCGTGCGTGTCGCAGGGGCTGGGCGACAAGGCCATTGCCGCGAGGCTCGGCATCGGCCTGCACAACGTCGACTACCACATGCGGCAGTTGCGCAAGCGCTTCGGCGTGCGCAACCGCGTGCAGCTGTTGCAGGCGATGCAGGGCGACGACGCTCTCTGAGCCCCGCGCACCTCACGGGCAACCGGCCCCGAGCAGCTCCACCGACGCGTTGACCAACTGCACCCGGTTGCGCGCCGAGAACCGGCGGCGCAACTGGCGCATGTGGTAGTCCACCGCGTGCATCGTGAGCTGCAGGCGGTAGGCGATCTCCTTGTCGCTGCGGCCCTGCTGCAGCTCCTCGAGGATGTGAAGCTGAGTGGCCGACATGTCGCCCAGCCCCTGCGACACGCACGCGAGGATCTCGCGCTGCAGC
>DASWSY010000773.1:0-7296 GCA_036402415.1 Rhizobacter sp.
GTCGCCGTACATCTCGGCGGTGTCGATCAGCGTGAGGCCGAGGTCGAGCCCGCGTCGCAGGCTCTCGATCTCGTCTCGCCGGTGTTTGGGGTCGTCGCCGATGTTCCAGGTGCCCTGGCCGAGCGCGGCGACACGCTCGCCGCAGGGGAGGGTGATGTGCTTCATCATGCGCACCACCATAGCCCGAATCTACTCAAGCGACACGGCCTCGCGCTGAATGACCGCACCCCAGGAGGCCACTTCGCGCTCGATGCGCTTGCCGAAGGTGGCCGGGTCCGACATCAGCGGGTCGCCGCTGGCGGCGAGCACGGCGCGGGCCTTCTCGTCCTTGAGCACGGCCTGCGCGAGCGCGTGCACCTTCTGCACGATCTGCGGCGGCGTGCCGGCAGGCGCCAGCATGCCGGTCCAGAAGGTCACCACCACGTCGGGGTAGCCGGCCTCCACCACGGTGGGCACCTCGGGCAATTGCGCCATGCGCTTGGTGGCCGTCACGGCAATCGGCTTGAGCTTGCCGGCCTTGACGTGCGGCACGCCGGCCCAGGTGTCGAAGAGCAGGTCGATCTCGCCGCTCATCGTGGCGAGCTGTGCCGCCGCCGCGCTCTTGTAGGGGATGTGCGTCGTCTTCACCTCGGCCTTGTTGGAGAGCATGGCCATCGACAGGTGGCCGATGTTGCCGGGGCCGGCCGAGCCGTAGCTGAGCTTGCCCTCGTTCTTCTTGGCATAGGCCACCACGTCCTTCAGCGACTGAACGCCGTTCTTCTGCGCCCACTCGGGGTTGGCCACGATGATGAAGGGTGCGTCGAGCACCATGGTCACCGGGGTGAAGTCGCTCGACTTGTACGAGATCTTCTTGTAGATCTGCGGGTTGATCGTGATGCTGCTGGAGTTGGTGATGACGAAGGTGTAGCCGTCGCCGGGCAGGCGCGCGGCGGTCGACAGGCCCAGCACGCCGTTGGCGCCGGCCAGGTTCTCCACGATCACGGTCTGGTTGAGGGCCTTGGCCATGTGGTCGGAGATCACGCGCGCCACCGTGTCGGTGAACGAGCCGGCCGGGAAGGGCACGATGATCTTCACCGGCTTGCTGGGCCAGGTGTCCTGCGCGAACGCCGGGGCGGCCAGGCCCAGGGCGAGCGCGGCGGCCAGGGCGGCGCGGCGGGTGGTGGATGTGGTGGGGTTCATCTCGTCTCCTTCTGTGTGGGGGTGGGTCCTGTGGCAGGTCTGGGTCGGTTGGCCTTGGGGCGTGCAGCGGTGCCGGTGATGCCCTGCGCGTCGAGCGCGGCGATCTGGTCCGGCGTGAGGCCGAGCACGCGGCTCAGCACCTCGTGCGTGTGCTCGCCCAGCGTGGGCGAGACGCTGCGCAACGGCATCGCCTCGCGGCCGGGGCGGAAATACGGTGTGGTGGCGAGGTAGGCGCCGACCCAGGCGCGCTGCACCGGCTGCAGGAAGCCGCGCTCGCGCAGGTGCGGATCGCGCAGCACCTCGGCCATCGGCTTCACCACGCCCGCACACACCCCCGCGTGCTGCAGGGTGTGCATGGCGTCGTCGGCATCGCGGGCACGGGCCCAGGTGGCGATGGCGTCGTCGAGCCGGTCGTGGTGGCGGTGCCGGCCGTCGGCGTGGGCAAGTGCCGTGTCGGCCGCGAGGTCGGGCCGGCCGATCGCGCGGCACAGGGCCTGCCACGCGGCGTCGCTCGTGGCGCTGACCAGCAGCCAGGCGTCGTCGCCGGCGCTGCGGTAGACGCCGTGCGGCGCGTGCAGCGGGTGCCGGTTGTCGGTGCGCGGCGGCACTGCGCCGTGGGCCGATTGCGCCAGCATGTAGGGCGCCGTCATCGGCAGCATGGCCTCCACCTGCGAGAGGTTGAGGTGGCGGCCCTGGCCGGTGCGCTGCTGCGTCCACAGCGCCACGAGCAGCGCCGCGCCGGCGTTGAAGCCACCGGTCGGGTCGCCATAGGCATACGAGGTCATGGCCGGCGGTCCGTCGGGGTGGCCGGTGTAGAGGGGCAGGCCGCTCGCCTGCTCCAGCGTGCCGCCGTAGGCGCGGGTGTCGCTCCAGGCGTTGTGCAGGCCGAAGGCGGGCATCGACACCATCACCAGCCGCTCGTTCACCTGCCGCAAGGCCGCGTAGTCGAGCCCGAGCTTGGGCAGCACCTCGGCCGAGTAGTTCTCGATCACCGCATCGGCGCCGGCCACGAGCTGCAGCAGCAGCGCCTTGCCCTGCGGGTGGGTGAGGTCGAGGGTCACGCCGAGCTTGTGGCGGTTGAGCAGGTTGAAGTTGCCGTTCTTCTCGTAGAGCCGGTCGCGGTAGAACTCGTCGGTGAAGTTGGTGCCGCGCCACCAGTCGGGATAGACGGCGCTCTCGACCTTGATCACCTCGGCACCCAGGTCGGCCGCGGTGCGTGAGGCCAGCGGCCCGGCCCAGCCCATGGTGAGGTCGACGATGCGGACGCCTTCGAGCGGCAGGCGCTGCTTCGGCGCGGGGATGAGCC
Organism: Rhizobacter sp.; assembly: GCA_036402415.1. Taxonomy (GTDB): domain Bacteria; phylum Pseudomonadota; class Gammaproteobacteria; order Burkholderiales; family Burkholderiaceae_C; genus Rhizobacter. The sequence goes on from DASWSY010000773.1 coordinate 2,486, forward strand.
GCTGCGGCGTGCGCTGCAGGCCGGCGCCGCGGTAGTGGGCGTCGTGCTCGCCGAGTGCCGGCGTGCGGCCGCCGGGCAGCGGGCCGGCGTCGCCGAGGCGCAGCGGCACCACCGGGCCTTCCACCGTGTGCTCGCCGATCCGCACCGGCACGAAGGCGCCGCGCTCGCGGTGCACCGCCTGCTGCAGCAGCTCGGCCATCGTCGGCACGAAGACGGCCGGGAACTTCTGCGCCCCGAGCACGCGGAACCAGTGCGCCGCCGTCTGCGTGCGGAAGGCCTCGACGAGCCAGGCGTCGATCTCGTCGGCGTGGGCCATGCGAGCCTGGCCGTTGGCAAAGCGCGGGTCGTGCGCCCACTCGGGGCGGCCGAGCGTCTCGCACAGCGAGATCCACTGCGGCAGCGTGTGGCTGAAGATGCCGATCCAGCCCTCGGCCGTTTCGAAGATGCCGGTGGGGTGCGTGGCGCAGAAGCGGTTGACGCCCAGGCGGCCGGGGTGGCGCTTGTCCTGCACGATGCCGGCTTCCATCTCGACCGTGCCGAAGGCGGCTTCGTGAATGCTGACGCTGTAGCGGCGGCTGCCGTGCTGCCGGCCGATGAGCGCGCCGACGGCGGCCGAGAAGGCGGTGAGGCCGGCCACGATGCCGGTCTGCACGTCGTGCGGCAGGTGGGGCGGGCCCTCGCGCGGCCCGCTTGCGTGGGCAGCACCCGAGAGCGCGCGACACACGGCCTCGCTGCCGTGGAAATGGGCGTAGGGGCCGCTCTCGCCGAACCAGCTGATGTCGATGCGGATGGGCTCGTGCTCGCCCGCCGCGCCGGCCCACACCGGCTGCGCCAGCACGGCCACGCCTTCGGTGAGCGCGCGTGCGTCGAGCACGACGTCGCAGCTTCTCGCAAGCGTGGCGATCTCCACCTGCGTGACGCTTCGCTTGTTGGTGTTGAGCCAGGCGAAGAGCGCGCTCTCGCCGTCCACGAGCGGCGGCATGCGGCGCCACGCGTCCCCTTCGGGCGCTTCGGCCTTGATGACCTCGGCACCGAAATCAGCGAAGAGCTTGCCGGCGTAGGCGAGCGCGGGCCCGGTGCCGACTTCGAGCACACGCAGGCCGTGCAGGGCGAGTGACGACATGTCGGGTCTCACCATCACCAGGCATCCACGAAGCCACGGCGCGGCCGTTGCGCGCGCAAGGCGCTGGCGCTGATGCCCTGGGCGATCCACTGGCGCGTCTGCGCCGGGTCGATCACGGCATCGACCTCGGCGGCGTGGCCCACGCTGATGGCGTGGCCGCGCTGGTAGGACTCGGCCACGAGCTTGTCGTAGAGCGCGCGGCGCTCCGGTCCGTCGGGCAGTGCCTCGAGTTCCTTCTTGAAGCCCAGGCGCACCGCGCCTTCCAGCCCCATGGGACCGAACTCGCCGGTGGGCCAAGAGACGCTGAAGTCGGCCGAACGGAAGCCGCCGCCGGCCATCGCCATCGCGCCCAGCCCGTAGCCCTTGCGCAGTGCCACCGCGAGCAGCGACACGCGCAGCTTGGCCCCGGCGAGGAACATGCGCGAGACGTGCCGCACCTGCGCCTTGGCCTCGACCTCGGGGCCGACCATGAACCCCGGCGTGTCGATCAGCGACACGATGGGCAGCGCATGCGCGTCGCAGAGCTGCATGAAGCGCGCGGCCTTGTCGGCGGCGTCGGCGTCGATCGCCCCGCCCAGGTGGTAGGGGTTGTTGGCCATGATGCCCACCGGCCTGCCCTCGATGCGCGCGAGCGCGGTGTGGATGCCGGCACCGAAGCCGCCGCGCAGCATCAGCACGCTGCCCACGTCGGCGATGCCTTCGATGGCGCGGCGGGTGTCGTAGACGCGCAGCCGGTTCTCGGGCACCACGTGGCGCAGGGTGCGCACGTCGGGTGCCGTCCATTCGCTCACCGGCCCCTGGAACATCGACAGGTAGTGCTTGGCCGCCTGCACCGCCTGCGCCTCGTTGTCGACCAGGATGTCGATCACGCCGTTGGCGTACTGCACCGAGGCCGGGCCCACGTCTTCGGGGCGGAAGACGCCGAGGCCGCCGCCTTCGATCATCGCGGGGCCGGCCATGCCGATGTTGGCGCTCTTGTCGGAGATGATCACGTCGCAGCAGCCGAGGAAGGCCGCGTTGCCCGCGAAGCAGCGCCCCGAGACGATGCCCACCACCGGCACCTCGCCGCTCAGCTCGGCGAAGGCGGCGAACGAGGGCTGGATCAGGCCCGAGATCGACGGGATGTCGACGTCACCCGGCCGCCCGCCGCCGCCTTCGGCGAAGAGCACCAGCGGCAGCGCGTCGCGCAGCGCCACGTCGACGATGCGATCGGTCTTCACATGGTTGCGCTTGCCCTGCGTGCCGGCGAGCACGGTCGCGTCGTAGGCCATCACGGCGCTGCGCGCATTCGCCTTGCCGACGAGCGCGCCGTTGATGTCGCCGATGCCGGTCACGAGGCCGTCGGCCGGCGTGTTGGCGATCAGGTCGTCGAGGCTGCGGCGGCTGGCCTGCGCGGCGATCGCGAGGCCGCCGTATTCGACGAAGGTGCCGGCGTCGCACAGGTCGGCCACGTTCTCGCGCGCGGTGCGCTGGCCGCGGCTGTGGCGTCGGGCCACGGCATCGGGGCGGTTGGCGTCGTCGAGGAAGGCCAGGCGATCCAGCACGCGCTGCAGGTCGGGGCGGATCGCGTCGGGGTCGTGGGACTGGGCCGTGCCCCGCGCGGCCGCGTCGACGTCGGCAGGCTCGAGCACGATGAGGATCTGCTGTTCCTGCACCTGCTCGCCGGCGGCCAGGCGCAGGTCGATCACCCGACCGCCCTGCTCGGCCGAGATGGTGTGCTCCATCTTCATCGAGTCGAGCACGGCGATCGTCTGCCCGGGCTGCACCAGCTCGTCGACCTGCACCGAGAGCTCGACCAGGCGGCCGGCGAGCGGCGTGCGGATGGCGATGGCGCCTTCGCCCACGGTCTCCTCGAGGTCGGCCGCACGCGGCGCCTGTGGCACCGCGTGGCGAACCGAGTCGCCGAGCAGCGCGTCGCGCGCATGTTCGGCCGCGGCGATCTCGGCCGCGGCGGCGACGAGCGCCGGCACGATGGATTCGAAGTGCCGCGTGTGCACGTCCTGCAGCGCGAAGTCGTCGCGCTGCGCCAGCGCGCGCAGCACGTCCAGGTTGGTCGGCACGCCGACGATGCGGAATTCGGCGAGCGCGCGCTGCAGGCGCCGCACCGCATCGCCGAAGCGCGGCGAGGTGCTGGTGACGATCAGCTTGGCCAGCAGCGTGTCGAAGTGGGGCGAGGGCGCGTAGCCGGTGTAGCCGTGGGTGTCGACGCGCACGTCGGGGCCGGTGGGCGGGTCGAAGCGTTCGAGGCGGCCCTGCGCGGGGCGGGCGAGGCCGCTCGCGTCCATCGCCTCCGCATTGATGCGTGCCTGGATGGCGAAGCCGCGCAGCGGCGGCGGCCACGCGGGGTCGAGGCCGAGGTCCTGCAGGTCGCGGCCGCTCGCGAGGCCGAGCTGCAAGGCCACGAGGTCGATGCCCGTCACCTGCTCGGTGATGGTGTGCTCGACCTGCAGGCGCGGGTTGGCCTCGATGAAGACGAAGTCCTTCTGCTCGCCGCTGGCGGTCTCTTCGACCAGGAACTCGAAGGTGCCGAGGCTCTTGTAGTGGACCTTCTGCGCCAGCTTGCGGGCACTGCCCAGGATGCGCTCGCGCAGCTCGGCGCTCAGCATCGGGCTGGGCGCGATCTCGATCAGCTTCTGGAAGCGGCGCTGCAGCGTGCAGTCGCGTTCGCCGAGCGCGATCACCTGCTTGCCGTCACCGGCGATCTGCACTTCGATGTGGCGGGCGCGGGCGACGAGCCGCTCGGCGTACACCGCATCGACGCCGAAGGCACTCGCCGCTTCGGAGCGGCAGCGGGCGTAGGCCTCGGCCAAGTCCTCGCGCTGGCGTACGACCCGCATGCCACGGCCACCACCGCCGCCGACCGCCTTGATGACGATGCCGGCCTCGCCTTGCTCCTCGAAGAAGCGGGTGATGGTGTCGAGCGAGGCATTGCCCGCGGTCGAGGGCATCACCGGCACCTGGGCTTCGATCGCGAGCTTGAGCGCGCGGCCCTTGTCGCCGAAGAGCGCGAGCTGCTCGACCGTCGGCCCCACGAAGGTGATGCCGGCTTCGGCGCAGGCCTGCGCGAAGTCGGCACGCTCGCTCAGGAAGCCGTAGCCGGGGTGCACGGCGTCACAGCCCGTCGCCTTGGCAGCGGCGATGACGGCTGCGACGTCGATGTAGGCCGCGGGGCCGCTCGCGTCCAGCGCATGGGCTTCGTCGGCGAGCAGGCGGTGGCGGGAGTTCGCATCGTCCTGCGAATACACCGCGACGGTGGCGATGCCGAGGTCGCGTGCCGCACGTTGCACACGCAGGGCGATCTCTCCTCGGTTGGCGATCAAGAGCTTTTTCAATCTTTGTCTCCGGTTCTTTGGGGCGTGGGGCTTCGACAGGCTCAGCCCGAACGGCGGGCGTTGTCTGTCGCCCTCGGGTCAGGGGCGACGCCTTCGCGCGGCACCAGCTTGAACACCCCGCGCGCCACCGCCACGACCGTGCCGTCGGGCTTCACGATCTCGCCTTCGCAGAAGGCCATGGACCGGCCGCGCTTGGTGCAGCGGCCGATGACGGTGAGCTCGCAGCGCGAGGCTTCGAGGAAATGCGTGGTGAGGTCGACGGTGATGGCGCCGTAGCGCAGCGGGTCGTGTGCGCGCGCGGCCGCCGCGAGCGTGAAGTCGAAGGCGCTCATCAAGGTGCCGCCGTGGATGTCGCC
>DASWSY010000774.1:0-3591 GCA_036402415.1 Rhizobacter sp.
CCGGCACCAGCAGGCCGTCGCGTTCCATCGCGAGGAGATCGGCGCCGCCGCTGCTCTCCTGGTAGTGCTTGATGAGCGAGGCGGTCTGGTTGAGCTGGTCGAAGAGCCGCTGCACCCGGTCGCTCAGGCGCTGCGAGGCACTGTCGACCTCGCTGTAGGCGAGCTGCACGCTGGTGACGTAGGCCCGCTCCAGCATCCACCAGGTGCCGCCGCCCAACGCGGCCAGCAACCCACCGGCCACGCTGGCGGCGGTGATGTACAGGCGCGTGATGGCGGGGAGGGTCCGCCATTGGATGAAGGCGTGTCGGAGCATGGCGCAAGGCCTGAAAGTTCCACGGGTTATCGGGCCCGTGCTGCCAGGCCTTGAGCAGACGCGGGCGATCTGCAAGACCGCAGGTCACAAAAGCTTGCAAAACGTGACATGGTTGACGCTTCGCGACCCGCGCCGTGCGAATCCCGCCGCGGCGTGCCGACAGGCGAAACGCCCCTCAGCCGCGGTGGCGATAGGCTTCGCGCAGCTTCTGCTTGTAGAGCTTGCCGTTGTCGAGCCGCGGCAGCTCGTCGACGAAATCGACGCTCTTCGGGCACTTGAAGTGCGCGAGGTGGGTGCGGCAGTGGTCGATCAGCTCCTGCGCGAGGCCGGCCGTCGCGGCCGGTAGCGCGTGCAGCATCACCACCGCCTTCACCTCCTCGCCCCACTCCTCGTTGGGCACGCCGATCACGCCGGCATCGGCCACGGCCGGGTGGGTGAGCAGCACGGCTTCCACCTCGGCGGGATAGATGTTCACGCCGCCCGAGATGATGAGGTGGGCGCTGCGGTCGGTGAGGAAGAGGAAGCCGTCTTCATCGAGGTAGCCCATGTCGCCCAGCGTGTAGTGCGAGCCCACGTAGGCCTTGGAGGTCTTGGCCGGGTCCTTGTAGTAGCTGAAGCGGCCCTCGTCGGGCGCGCGCAGGTAGACCGTGCCCACCTCCCCGGTGGGCATCTCGCGGCCGTCTTCGCCGAGGATGCGGATGTGCCCCGCCTCGGGCTGGCCCACCGTGCCGGGCTTGGTCAGCCAGGTGTGCGAATCCACCAGGCACCCCATGCCTTCGGTGGCCGCGTAGTACTCGTGCACGATGGGGCCGATCCATTCGATGAGGCGACGCTTCACCGTGACCGGGCACGGTGCCGCACCATGAAGCACGTAGCGCAGCGAGCGCAGGTCGTGCCGTGCCCGCGTGGCCTCGGGCAAGGCCAGCAGTCGGTGGAACATGGTGGGCACCATGTGCGTGTGCGTGACCTGGTGCTGCTCGATGAGCATGAGCGCACGCTCGGCGTCCCAGCCGTCCATCATCACGACCGCCGCACCGAACATGTTGGGCACCGCGAGCGAGAACGTGAGCGGCGCGGCGTGGTACAGCGGCCCGGTGCACAGGTGCACGCTCTGGCCGGGTGTGTAGGCCGCGGCGTCGCCCGTGGGGCTGCTCGCCACCGCGCCGCGGTTCACGCCCTTGGGCCGGCCGGTCGTGCCCGAGGTGTAGAGCATCGAGGTGCCGAGCTGCGGGTCGGCGATGTCGTCGGCGGCATGGCCGTCGAGCCACGCTTCGTAGCCCTCGAAGCCCGCCAGGCTGCCGCCGATGGCCACGCGCATGCAGGTGGTCTTGTCGACGAGCTCCGGCGCGATGGCGGCGAAGCGCGCATCGAAGAACAGCGCCTTCGCATCGCAGTCGTTGACGATGTAGGCCGCCTCGTCGGCCGTGAGATGCCAGTTGACGGGCGTGATGCGCAGGCCCGCGCGGCGCGAGGCCCAGAACACCTCCGCGAACTCGACGCGGTTGCTGCACAGGAGCGCGATGCCGTCACCTGCCTGCAGGCCGCGCGCGCGCAAGGCCCGCACGAGCTGGTTGCAGCGCGCATTGAGCTCGGCGAAGCTGCGCGAGCCGGCCTCGCTCACGATGGCCGGCGCCTGCGGCAGGAGCTTCGCCCACAGCGCGACCGACATGCCGCGCGTCATCGAAAGGGCGAGCGCCTGCTGGAGCGCGACGGGGTCGATCACGGAGGCGGCAACTGCATTCATGAGGGCAAGGGGTCGAGGCAACGCGTCAATGTTCGCCTTCGGCGCGGCGTGGCTTCAGCGGGCATACCCTCACGCGCGTTGCGCAGGCTGCGACAAAAAAATGGGGCCCGGAGGCCCCATCAAGCATGCAGCCGGCTCTCACCCCGGCACCGCCTAGAAAACGCTCAGAAGTTGTGGCTCAGGCCCGCCTGGATCGCGCGACTGGTTCCGTTGGCCGTGGGCGCGAAGCCGGATGCCAGGAAGCTCCAGCTGCCGCCGTTGTTGTTCTTGATCTGCACCGCGTTGGCATACAGCGCGGTGCGCTTGGACAAGTGATACGAGTAGCCGAGGCCGATCTGCTTGGGGTCGACGTTGGAGATGCCCTTGTCGTTCTTCTCCTGGTACGAGGCCTTGATGGTGTTGACACCGATGGCCCACGAGAATCCCACCAGCCAGTCGTCGACCGTGCGATCGAGTTCGACCGGGCCGGCCGTCGGGCCGAAGCGGTCCATCACCTGGCGCTGGTAGAAGAACATCGGCTTGAAGCCGCCGAACGCATACGACGCGCCGAGCGACCACACCTTGAGGTTGTTGTCGGCCGCCACCGTCGAGGCCGACAGGCCACTGCTGCCCTGCAGCGGGCCCTTGGTCACGCCATACGCACCGCTCACCAGCAGCGGGCCGCGGCGGTAGCCGGTGCCCGCGCCGGTGTAGCGCGCACCGGAGCCTTCACCGGCGGCCACCTGCGCGTAGGCATACAAGCCCGGCACCCACGTGGGCGGGATGTAGTAGCCCACCATGTTGCTGGCCCGCACGAGCGTCGGCATCAGCGTGGTCTGCGTGTAGAACACCTGGAAGTTCACCGCGCTCGCCACCCCGGCGCTGAAGAACGGGTCCATGTAGGTGGTGGGCACGAACGTCGAGGTGTAGTCGCGGCCGAAGCGCACTTCGCCCAAGGGCGTGTGCAGGCTGACCGTCGACTTGCGGTTCCACGTGTGCCCGCCTGCCGCGGTGGTGCCGGCCGGCGTGTTGTTGGTGTTGGTGGTGGCCGAGGTGCCGGTGTCGCTGCTTGCCTGGCCTTCCATCACGAAGCTCGCGGAGTAGCCCCCTCCCAGGTCTTCACGGCCGGTGAAGCCGATCTTGGTGACGTACATGCCACCGTCACGCACCTGCCACAGCGAACCCCGGCCGGTGGCACTGGCGCGTGTCACGTTGCCGTCCACGCCGCCGTACAACACCACGCCCGGCGTGGGCGGCGGCACCTGCGCCATGCCACTCGAACACGCCGCTGCCGCGGCCAAGGCCACCATCGATCGCTTCATCACGTTGTCTCCAGTCCTTGTTCGTCTTGCCATGCAGCACATGGCAGATGCGTTCACTGCTGTGATCCCGGACGATGGCGCCGTCTGTGTGGGGCGGGCACCTTAGTAGACAAATGGTCTACAAATCGAACGGGCAGCTCAAGCGAGGGGAATCCCTCCAACGCAGTGCATCAAGCAGAACGAGGCCAGGCGCGCGCGCTCAGCGCCCGGCAGGCGGGCGCTTCGCGGGCGCT
>DASWSY010000775.1:0-6741 GCA_036402415.1 Rhizobacter sp.
CGCGTGCGCTGGGAGTCCAACGACTACGGCACGACGCGCTGGCAGCTCATGGTGCTGCAGGCCTGCACGCCGGGCGAGCGCATGCAGCGCATCGCCGGCGTTCGTCCCGGCGCGCAGCTGCTGCTGCGCGCCGAAGGCGAAGCCGCAGTGCAGGCGGTGCTGCAGCGGATCGACGCGATCGAAGCGCTCACCATCGACCCGTCGCAGGCCGCGCCCGCGTATTGGCGCACGCTCGGCAACCGCCTCGCGGCACGCCAGCCGCTGCCGGCCTACGGCGTCGAGCGGCATGCGGCCTGGCTGCGCGGCGAGGAACTGCGATGAGTTCGCGCGTGCATCGCTTCGCGCTCGCGCTGTGCGCGGCTTTCGGCGTTGCTGCGCTCACCGGGCCCGCGCTGTACGCACCGGCTGCGCGCTGGGTTTACAACCCCAGCGACAGCGTGCGGCGCGGCTGGTATCGCATCGAGCCGTTCGAGCCCTCGCACCCTGCGCTGCACGTCGGCGACATCGTGCTGGCCCGCCTGCCGCCCGAGGCCGCCGCGCTCGCTGCGCAGCGCGGATACCTGCCCGAGCGCCTCCCGCTGCTCAAGCGCATCGGCGCGATGGCGCCGCAGCGGGTGTGCGTCGCGCAGCGCACCGTCTACGTCGATGACGTGCCGGTGGCGCTCGCGCGCGAGGCCGACGGCCTGGGCCGCAGCCTGCCGCTGTGGTCGCACTGCCGCGCGCTGCGCGCCGGCGAGCTGTTCCTGCTCAGCGCGACGAATCCGGCGTCGTTCGACAGCCGGTATTTCGGTCCCATCGACACGGCGGCCGTGCTCGGCCGCGCGCAGCCGATGTGGACCTGGGGCACGCGATGACTGCCGCGCCTCGTGCATCGGTGCTGCCGATCCACGTGCTGCCGGCATGCACGCGCCTTGCCGCGCCGCCTGCGGCCGGTGCGCTTCGTCCGTGCAGGCGATCGCCGCCCGACCGTCGGGGCCGGTCGCGCCAGCGATCGGCAAAGACGGAGGGCAAGATAGAAGGGCGCGGCACGCGCGGGTGCCTCGGGCCTTGTCTGCACGGGGGTTGGCGCGGCACGGCCTTCGGCCGACCGCGTGCCGCAAACGGCGGGAAGTGCGCGCCAGTGCTGGCGTTTGCGCGTGCCGTCTGCGCTGCAATGCGCGGCGCTGCGCCGGAGTCGGTGCGATGAGTTCGCGCGACGACGACCGCTTCCGCGTCCGGCCGGGACCACCCAAGACCAGACAGCCGGGCGGCGGCCAGCGCTTCGTCAGCCGCGTTCTGCGCGAGGCGAGCAAAGCGGGCGTGAAGCCTTCGCAAACCGCGCGAGCTGGCGGGCGCAGTGCTGCCAAGCTCGGACGCGGCCACGTCGCCGCGCAGACCGCCGGACGGCGGCTCGGACCCGGCGCGCGCCGCGTCGTCATCAAGGCCCGCTACGTGGTGCTCAAGCAGGCGGGCGCGCGTTCGGTGGAAACGCATCTGCGCTACATCGAGCGTGAAGGCGTAGACCGTGATGGCGACAAGGGCCACGCCTATGGCCCCACGACCGACCATGCGGACCTGGCCGACTTCGAGCAACGCGGGCGTGGCGACCGGCACCAGTTCCGCTTCATCGTCTCGCCCGAGGACGCGCAGCAGTTCGAAGACCTGCGCGGCTACACCCGCCACCTGATGGCGCGCATGGAAGGCGACCTGGGCACCTCGCTCGACTGGGTGGCGGTCGATCACTGGAACACCGACAACCCGCACACGCACATCGTGCTACGCGGCCGCGACCAGACCGGGCAGGACTTGATCATTGCCCGCGACTACATCGCCCGCGGAATGCGCCAGCGCGCCTGCGAGCTGGCGACCGAATGGCTCGGGCCGCGAACGGAACGCGAGATCCGCGAGGGCCTGCTGCGCGAGGTGGAACAGGAGCGCTGGACCAGCCTCGACCGCGGCCTGCAACAGCAGGCGCGGGATGGCGTCGTGGATTTGACGACGGCCGACTCCGATGCTGCGCGTTCGCCGCGCACGCTGCTGATCGGCCGGCTTCAGCGGTTGACCGATATGGGCCTGGCCCAGCCGGATGGCATGAACCGCTGGCGGCTGCGGCCCGACATCGAACCCACGCTGCGCGCGATGGGCGAGCGCGGGGACATCGTGCGCACCATGCAGCGCGCTCTAGGGGCGCAGCAGCGCGAGATGGCGGTGTTCACGCCGAGCGATGGGGCGCAGCCCGTGGTCGGCCGTGTGGTCGGTAAGGGGCTGGTCGATGAACTGCAGGAGCGTGGCTACCTAGTGGTCGACGGCATCGACGGCCGCGCACACTACGTCGCGCTGCCGGCCGGCACCGAACTCGAACAGTTTACTACCGGTGCCGTGGTAGAGGCGCGCGGCGCCGCTGAGGTGCGGGCCGTGGACAAGACTATCTCCGGGCTCACGGAGGGTGGTCTGTACCGCACCGACCATCACCTCGCGTTGCTGCGCGCGCAGCCCGCGCGCGGCGATCCGCAGGAGACCGTGGACGCGTACGTGCGCCGCTTGGAAGCGCTCCGGCGTGCCGGCCTGGTCGAGCGTGTGGGCGAGGGCGTCTGGCGCGTGCCAGCCGACTTGCCCGAGCGGGCCCGCCAGTATGACGTGCAGCGCCTGGCGGGCGGCAGCGTGACGCTGCAGTCGCACCTGCCGATCGAGCGGCAGGCGCGCGTGATCGGCGCGACCTGGCTGGACCGGCAGTTGATCGGCGGTGCGGCCGGCGTGGCCGACAAGGGCTTCGGCAGTGAGCTGCGCGACGCGATGCGCCAGCGCAGCGACTTCCTCGTCGACGAAGGGCTGGCCGAGCGGCGCGGCACGCGCGTGGTGCTCGCGCGCAACCTGCTGGGCACCTTGCGCCAGCGCGAACTCGACGCGGCGGCGCGACGCATTGCAGGTGAGACCGGCTTGCAATACCGGCCCGCGTCGGACGGCGAGCGCGTGTCCGGCGTCTACCGCCGTAACGTGCTGCTGGCTAGTGGGCGCTTCGCCGTTCTCGACGACGGCTTGGGCTTTAGCCTGGTACCTTGGAGGCCAGTAATTGAGCAACTCCTTGGGCGGCGCATGACAGCAATCGTGCGTGGCAGTAGTGTCACCTGGGAATTTGGACGCCAGCGAGGGTTTGGGGTCTGACGGTACGAGTGTGAAGCGGCGCTTCCGCGTGGGGCGCAACGCATGGGGTGTCGCGCTGCCACATGTCTATCCAGCCCAGGATAGCCTCAAATGCTGGGAGGCAGAACCCAGTCATTTGTCATCGACACCGAAGCGGTGAGGCGCATTCCAGAGCGATTGGCCGCAAACTGCCTTCTCCACGACCCCGGCAAATGCTGCCGCGCCGTGCTACCGTGTGACGTCGTCAGCACTTCATGCGGCACAGCTTTCGGCGTTGGTCGGTCCTCAATCTATGGAGATGTTGTTGCGCTGAACGACGGGTCGCCATTGATCGAGTTCACGCCTGATGTAGGCCTTGAACTCCTTGGGGCCCTTGTCGACCACATCCAGGCCCTGCGCCTCGTAGGCTCGAGCAATCTCCGGGCTCTTCAATGCGGTCGCGATCTGACCGTGGATGGCCTCGACGATGGAGTCCGGAGTCCCTGCGGTCGCGGCAACGCCGAACCATCCGACAGGTTCGAAGTCAAGGCCGCTTTCCTTGACGGTGGGAAGGGCGGGAAGCGTGCTGCTGCGCCGCGGCCCAATCGTGCCGACCGCCTTGATCTTTCCAGCCTTGACGAACGAAGCGACTGCCAGGGGAGGCAAGGCGGCCAACTGCACATCGTTTGAAATCAAGGCCGTGACGATCTGCGGCGACCCTGCGTAGGGAACATGCGGAATGTCCTTCGCACCGCTGGCCGCGACCAGATAGGCCATGTTCAGGTGCCCGAGCGTTCCTGCTCCAGGTGATGCGTAGGCAAGCCGCGCCGAGGGATCGGCCATCAACTTCAACAGGGCATTGATGTCGTTCGCAGGGACGGCGTTGCTGGCGACCAGGATCGTCGGAGTCTCGGCGACCAGAGCGACGGGCGCGAGATCCTTGACGGGGTCATAGGACATCTTCTTGTACAGCAGCGCATTCGTGGCGAGCGGGCCGGACGGTGCGACCACAAGGGTATGACCATCCGGGGCCGCCTTGGCGACGGCGTCAGCACCGATCATTCCCGCTGCGCCGGGCTTGTTCTCGACGACCATCGGCTTGCCCGTGGCCTTCTCGACGCGGTCGAAAATGAGACGTGCAATTGTGTCGGGTGTCGACCCGGGAGCGTACGGGACGATCACGCGCACCGGTTTGGTTGGCCAACTGCCTTCGGCGTGTGCGCCGTTGACCAGTGCAGCAAAGGCGAATGCAGCGGCGATGAATGCTTTCATGAAAGGGTCTCCTTTTTTTCTGTGTCCGGTTGTGCCTGCGAATCAGGCTTGCGACGCGGCAATGCGTTCCCACTCGCTGACGGTGCGCCCCAGGTTTCCGAATCGCGCGAATGCCCAGCGCATTTCTTCACTTTCCTGGTGCCAAGGTTTCTCGTCGCCCAACTGCAGCCAAAGCCGCCAGAGGAAGCGTCGTTGCGTGGGCTCGGGGTGGTCGGTGTATGCCGTTCGACCGTGCACCACGGTGAAGTTGTTCAACAGTTGAATGTCCCCGGGCTCGAAGGGCACGTGCAACGACATGCCTGGCCTGCGGGCAATGCCATCGAAGCAATCGAGCGCGGCGAGCTCTGCAGCCGTCAAGGGCTCGGTCTTCTGGGCGCCCCCGAGGATGTATGAGCGCGCGTACCGACAGCTCACGCGATCAGAATGCGCCCTGAATACCGGAATGCGTTCCGTCACCGGCGCTTCGGAGGGCCACTGTTCGGCCTTCCGGTCATAGGGGAAGCCGCGCTCGAGCACCTCCAGATGCGCGGGGTGGTGAAGCGCAATTTCGTTGTAGATGGCCGGCGTGCTCACGATGGTGCTCACACCACCTTCACGCGCCTTGCGCACGCACAGAAGTGCGACTACGTCGGTGGGATCGCAGTGGTAGTTCAGGTCCGCATTGCTCTGGTAGCCCCGCGCGTTCTGCTGGTCGGCGCTTCCCGAGTAGCCGAAGTTGACTCCCATGTCGGTCACCGGACAAAGGAAATCGGCCTTGGCGTTCTGGGTGAGCCCCTGGCCGAAGAGAAGGCCGATGCCCCAGTAGATGCTCCTGATTTCGTCGGGAGAGAGTTCACCGACTGGCACGCCCCGGATGAGCGCAAAGCCGCGCGAACCCAGTTCGCCCCGTATGGCCCTTGCCATGGGCGCGAGGGCGGGGAGGGCCCCCTCCGCTTCTTCCCTGGAAAGGGAATTGAACGCACGCCCCTGCCATAGCCGGGCGGCCTCGAGGATGCATTGCACTTGATCGTGTTGGATCCGGTGCAACCACGAGGAGTCGCTTTGAAAGTCGGCGGCCGTCCACACCGAGGGGTGTTCGATGGCGCTGGGGGAGGCTGAACTGCTGGTTGTCACTGGACACTCGCTGCTGGATCGAGCGACAAGTGTTCCACTGGCCGTCCCTGCAGAAAAGTGAAATGATCGAGGTAGGAATCAACCAAGAGTTAATCGATGAATCTTCGTCATCTGGAGGTGTTCAGGCACGTCATGCAGACCGGCACCGTGAAAGGCGCGGCCTCGGTGCTGATGGTCTCCGAGGCTGCAGCGAGCAAGCTGCTGGCGACCGCGGAGCGCAGAATGGGCTTGCGCCTCTTCGAACGGGCGCGCGGGCGTCTTGTTCCCACGCCGGAGGCGCACCGCCTGTACGAGGATGTCGAACAGCTTTGGGGTCGCGTCGAGAAGATCGCAGCGCTGACGAAGTCCCTGGCGAACCCAAGCGGCGGTACGCTGAACCTGGCGATCTCGCCCAGCTTCGGCGTCACCGTCGTGCCTCAGGCTGCCACCGAGTTGCTTCGCGAGATGTCCGACCTGTCAGTGAATGTGGACCTGCTGATCCCGCACCTTCTGCTGCAAAGCCTCATCGACGGCAGTGCCGACATCGGCGTCTCGCTCAATCCGCAGCCGCATCCCAGCCTGGAAATCGTGGACAGAAGCAGATGCGGCCTCGTGTGCGCCATGCCGAAGACGCATCCGCTCACCCAAAAGAAAATCGTTCGGGCGGAAGACCTTCGAGGACACGCGGTGGTCTCGTTCCCCCAGGCGCTGGACTACGGCCTCTCGGACGAAAACCTGTTCGGTGCCAGTCGGACGAGCATCCGGCGCCCGCTGAATGTCAGGTCAGGGCAGACGGCGTGCTGGTTCAGCCATGCAGGCGCCGGCGTGGCGATAGTCGATGGCGCGGCAGTCGCCGGGAGCGCATTTCCGGAACTCGCCCTACGTCCGTATCGCTGCGATGCGACGCTGGAAATCTTCCTGCTTCGGCGCCGTGATCGCCCGCTGTCGCGGCCCGCAGAGATCTTCTGCAAGTTGTTTCGCAAGACTTGGAAGCGGCTGTCAGCCAACCGCCTCTATCACGCAGGCAGTTGAGCCTGACGATCGGGCTTTCAAAAGAAGGCTCTTCGGGATGTACAAGCCGCCGACCACATACGAGTCTGGCCCGTCGAAAAGAGCAAGCGACCGCAGGTCGGGCTAAGAGCGGCTAACACAACCCTGTCATCGTCAAGCACCTGATCTGCGTTTGACGGTGCATGGGTCGAAACAAGAACAAGGAAATCAGCGCGGCGCTGTTCAAGAAGATCGAGCCGCTGCTGCCGGTGTTCGTGCCCTCAGCCA